>CAYWOV010000693.1:0-3009 GCA_964459965.1 uncultured Planctomycetaceae bacterium
GCGGACGGAGGCGCCGCTGAGGATGTACCAAAGTTCGAAGTCGCCCGTGGAGTCTAAGATCGTCAGCGCGAGCGGAAGCACATCGTCGGCGATACTTGCTCTAAGCCATGGACAAACGCGTCTTTTTCTTAATGCTCGCGGCCGCGATCATTGGAGGACTCTGCATTTTTAGAGCGACTCGCCGCTATGCGCCGCAATCAACGGTCACCGCCCGTCCGATCTCCGAGCCGGCGCCGCAGTTTGAGCTTTACGACCAGAAGTCGCCATCACGCATCGTGCGCCTGGAAGGCCGCCTCGGTCGCGAGCGGATCCTTGTCGTTTTTTTCGACGGCACGGCTGGCGCGCACGCGTCCTCGGTCCTCAATTACTTGCGAGACAATTGGAGTCGCCTGCTGAAGAACGACATCGAAGTAATGGCCATCAGCGCTGCGTTGCCGCAGGACAACCGGAAAGACATTGCACAGCACGGGGAATTTCCCTTTCCGCTTCTGTCGGATCCCGATTTCCATGTCCATCGAGCTTGGGGTCGCTTTGACAAATCGACCGGCAACCCCCGATTCGGTGTTTTCGTCATCGACCGCAAGGGCTCGGTTGCCTGGTCGATGGCGACGAATGCTCCTCAGCCAGCAGACGCATGGCAAGCGGCCGTAGAAGGATTGATGGCGGCAAATGAGATTTGACGACGAAGGGACGACCATCGAGTCTGAGGAACGAGCGTCTCAACCGCCTGCCCCGCGCGTTTCGGGAGCCGTTGTGGTCGTCACGATGTTTGCGTTTGGAATCACAGCGACTGCCGCCCTTTGGACTTATTGGGCGCTTCACACCGGCCCCTTTCGACCACTTCAGGACGCCCTCGCGAAGGAGTTTCCCGGATCGCTGCCGCGTGTCGATGGCGGCCAGCGAAAATTGCGCAAAGGAATGCCGAAAATCCTCAGGGCCGTCCTCCGAGTCGATTTCGATCCGGTTACAGAAACCGCCAGGGGAGAAAAAATGCTCGACCGTGTCGAGAAAATCTCCCGCCAGCACATCGACCTCGATCAATACGACGTCCTCGATGTCTATCTGTACGAAGGCGTTCCGGAGGAGGCGATACGAGAAAGGGAGTACGAGAAGAAGCTAAAGCCTGCTTCTTAATAACTCTCGTACATCGTGACGATTCAGGTCGCGACGCGCTCTGAGCATGTCGGTCCGTCGTTTCGCGAACTGTTTACGAATGGACTAACGGGATAAAGAGTCATTTGCTCAGATGGAAAGGGGACCAGCAGTGGCTGCAGCAGGGCTGCGTCATTGAGCGCGGGGTCCAGCCAGCGATCGTAGTCTTCCTCGTGAAGAATGACCGGCATTCGATCATGTAGTTCGCGTAATCGGCTGTTCGCCTCTGTGGTGACGATCGTGCACGACTCGACTGCCGTCGAACCGCTTCCCTGCCAACATTCCCAAAGTCCCGCAAAGGCGAACGGCTCGTCTTTGACCAGACGGATATAAAACGGCTGCTTCGTCTTCCCCTCCCCTTTCTTCCATTCGTAAAAGCCGTCGGCTGGGATGAGACATCGCCGCTTGGCGAAGGAGCTGCGAAATGTTGGTTTCTCGATCAAGGTCTCACCGCGGGCATTAATCAGAGGCGGGCCCGACTTCGGATCTTTGGACCACGAAGGAACCAGTCCCCATCGAAGCAGCGACGGCTCGCGGAATTTGTTGACTTGTCGAATTGCCAATACGTCTTGCGTCGGAGCGATGTTATAGCGCGGCGGAACGTCGAGCGTGCGAAGCAGCTGGAAGATCTCAACGAGATCACGGGGAGACGTTCGCAACGTAAAGCGACCGCACATCACACGAACTCCTAAGAGACATCCCATTTTGCCCGATCGGTACCGCGGTTACCCGTTCGTCAGGCCGAAAACTCTTCGCGGTCGTCAAAAAGTCTGCATTCCGTGGTGGCTGACCACTCGAATTGCGTACGCCCGTTGCGATCGGTGGAATTGCTCAATCCGCGCCAATCGCGCAGTCGATTTGTTGGTTTGAGATAGTCCGCCCGCGCGCCTGGGAGTGCACCGTGATCGCCGATCTTCGCGGAAAAGATCCACTGGCCCACCTGGCCAACCGAATCGTCGATAGTTATCACGATCTCGAGATCATCGAACACCTCGACCAAAGTCCTCTGCCCAATCTCCAGATTGTGGTCGGCATCGCAACGGATCTGAAGGAAATTTTCTTTCCCGGCTACCATCAGTGTCGGGACCTTCACTGGACGAATGTACGAGAGCACGTCGGCAACCTCCTCAAGGGACTTTACGATCGGCTCAGAGAGCAGATCGCCTGCGCGTTGCGATACGAAGTGAGCGGCCGAGGCCTGACATCAGGCGACGTTTGGAACCTGGATGACGCGGACAAACGGGCTCGCGAAAAGGCCTTGGCCTTTTTGCAATTTATCCCCGAGCTTCGCGTGCTGATCGCAACCGACGTCCAGGCCGCTTACGACGGAGATCCGGCTGCGCATGGGCCGGACGAGATCATTTTCTGCTATCCGGGCCTCGAGGCCGTCACCATCTACCGGCTGGCCCACTGCCTGCACTCTCTGCGCGTGCCCCTCATTCCCCGGATGATGAGCGAGTGGGCACATAGCCGAACGGGAATCGATGTTCATCCTGGCGCACGGATCGGCCCGGGATTCTTTATCGATCACGGCACCGGTGTGGTGATTGGCGAAACATGCGTGATCGCCGACCACGTCAAACTTTACCAAGGCGTCACACTCGGGGCGCTCAGTTTTGAGCACGATGCCGACGGTAACTTGATTCGCGGCACAAAACGCCATCCAACCATCGAGCGGCAGGTCGTCGTTTATGCAAACGCCACGATTTTGGGTGGCGAGACGATTATCGGCGCCCACGCTGTGATCGGGGCCGGTGTCTCCGTGACGAAGAGCGTGCCGCCGCACACCATCGTCACGATCGAAAAGCCATCACTTCGCTTCCGCGAAGCCGTTACGGGCCGCACAGCGTAATCAGC
>CAYWOV010000694.1:0-3008 GCA_964459965.1 uncultured Planctomycetaceae bacterium
ACAAACTTCACCGCCGACACCAGTGCCAGCGGCCCGTTCGCTCCGGCCGATCCGTCCGGAGCGGTCGGTTCGAATGTCCTGGTTCTCTTCGACAGCGACCTGTATCAGGTCTTCAACAAATCGACCGGAAGCGTTTTGCAGTCAAGCACGCTCAACGCCTTCTGGAGCAGTGCCCTGCCGCCGAACTCAATTCCGGCGGGCGACTACGTTGGCCAGCCGCACGTTGATTACGATCCTGCCACCAGCCGCTGGTACGCTTCGGCGATTGACGAATCGATTCCTCCGGGCTCGGACGGGCCCGAGGCCTTGCAGAACAATCTGCTCTTGGCCGTCTCGAAGAGTTCCGATCCCACGCAGGGGTGGGTCGGCTTCGAGTTCGCCACGGATCCGAAGAACGTCGGTGTCCGAGCCGATTTCGACCAGCTCGGCTTCAATGCCACGTCGGTGGTCGTCACCGCGAATTTGTACAACATTTCCACCGGCGCCTTTGCCAACAACTCGGTGCTCTCGGTCCCCAAAGCCGACCTGATTGCCACCACGCCCACGGTGTCGCGCGCATCGGCGCTCTTTACCGTGCCGCCCATTCCGTCAACGACGACGAACACCTTCGATCCGGCCGTCGATTACGATGCCACTGCAAACGAAGTCCTGTTAGCGGAATCGAACGCCGGTCCCGTGCTGGAAACCGTCACGGGTGGCGGCGGACCCAGCGCCACCGTCGGCGCTCCCGTGCTCGTCTCCGGAGCCCCGGCAGTTACTGCGCCCCAACCAGCCCCGCAGCCGGCAGGCGCTGCCCCGCTGACGACCGGGCCGACGGTTCAAACCACGACCGAGGCCGGGACGACCGGCGCTCAGCTTGACGCACTCAGCGATGACTTCACGGGCACGATTGTCCAAGTCAATGGCGAACTCTGGGCCGCCCAGACGGTGCTTGACACGAGTAACACCAACTATACGGGTCCGACAGGGGTCGTGGGCACCGACGCCATCGAGTGGTACGAAATCAACGTCGCAACAAATCAAGTGACCCAAAGTGGTTTGATCTCCGCCAAGACGAACGTGAATACCGTTGACAGCAAGGCTCTGTTCTACTACTACCCGTCGATCTCCGTCGACCAGAATGGCGACGTGGTCATCGGGTTCTCTGGTTCGAGCCTGACGCAACAGATCTCAAGCTACGCCGTCTACGGAACGACCAAGAACGGGGTCACCACCTTCGGAACCGATCCATTCCTGCTCCAGCAGGGGACCGGCATTTACGCAGGCTTCTCGACCGCAAACCCCGCGTCGGTCCTGCCCATCTCGGTGACGACCTCGACCGGTTTGTCGGATACCTTTACGTCCACCGGCAGCCAGAACCAGGCCGTGGTCACCATCAACCTGTCGGCGCCCGCGGGAGCGGCAGGCGCGCTGGTCGATCTGGGCTTCTCGGGGACGGCGCTTGCCAACCGCGATTACTCCATCTCCAACGACACCAACTCGGTCGTGAACGCGGTCGGCGCGCCGATCGAACTCTTGATACCCGCCGGACAATCCACCGGCTCGATCCTCTTGACGGGCCTGGGCAACACTTTGGCCACGGGCGACCAGACGGTCATCGTCTCCGTGACGTCGATCAACGGCGCGGCCCCGGCCACGGCATCCCCGGCCACGCTGACGCTGGTCGACACGACGCCGACGCTCCGCGCTCCGGGCGGCCTGCCTTTGATCTCGGCCGAAAATCTGAACGCCGTCGAATCGGCCTCGACGACCGCGCAAGTGCTCGTGCGACTTTCGGAGCCAGTGCTAACGCCCGTCACCGTCGACTACAGCACGGCCAATGGAACGGCCCTCGCGGGGACCGACTACACGGCCGAAAGCAGCAGCGTCACATTCTCACCTGGTCAAACGGTCGCGACAATTTTTATTCCGCTCCTCAATAACGGCTCCGAGGAAGGCAAGACATTCTCCGTCAACTTCTCGCTTCCTGCGACTTTGGCAGCCGGGGGACGCGGAACTTTGGCAACCTCCTCGGCCGTCGTGACCTTGCTCACGACCTATCCGACGGTCAGCCCGGGTCCGAACGTCACCCTCTCCGGTGGCGGCACGTTCGCGGAGGATGGTGAAATTCCGGTCACGGTGACGGCGACGCTCAGTGCCCCGGCTCCGACCAATGGGTCGCTGATCGTGCTCTCATTCAGCGGAGCCGCGAGCTTCGGCACTCAATATGTCGTCAGCAACGAGACGATCTTCATCCCGGCCGGTCAATCGACCGGAAGCATCACGCTCTCCGGAAACGATATCCCGATCGGGGCCAACCCTCTGTCGGTCGTGGTCGGCATCCAGTCTCTGTACGGCGCCAGCCAGTCCACACCGCAAACGGTGACCGCCAGTTTGACGCCCGGCAATGTCGCCAGCGCCTCGATTTCCGGCACAGTCACCATGCCGTTGATCAACAACAATGTCGATCCGCTGTCGGGCATTATCGTTTACCTCACCTCGACGCCGGTGACCCAATACGGGACCGAGGGGGACTTCAACCCCTCCGTCAACCTGTTTACGACCACCAATGCCAGCGGCAATTACTCGTTCACCGGGCTTCCCGCCGGCACGTACACCGTCCGCGAGCTGATACCGTCGAATTACCTGGTGACGTCTCCCGCGAACAACGCGCAGACGATCACGGTCGTTCAGGCCGCTTCGCCGACGGTGAACTTCGTCGACAACCTGTCTGCCGTCTGGGGCGCCTACAGTTCGACGATGATCGACCCCTCGAACCCGGGAGTGTTCTGGACGTTCCAAGCCTTCGACGACGATCAGAGTGGCAACGACTTCAACACGTGGGGCGTGCAAGCGACTCAGCTCCCGGTGACCAATTTCACCAGCGATACGAGCGTGATCAATCCCGCGCACTACCCGATCCAAGTTTCGCTGCAAACGACGTCCACTCTGCTAACGACCGGCGGGGACGTCACAGTGACCGCATCGATCACACCGACTGCCTACACGGAAGAAAACCCGACGACGAT
>CAYWOV010000695.1:0-3001 GCA_964459965.1 uncultured Planctomycetaceae bacterium
GCTTTCACGTTCGGCGTGATGGGAATGCCCCATTCACGAACCGTGTGCAGAAACTCCATGTGGTTCTTGAATTCGATGCCTTCGAGATACCCACTGCCATGAGCGAGGAACCGAACGTGACGGGCCGCACACAGCCTAGGATCCAACAGCTTGAGCGCCCCGGCTGCCGTGTTTCGGGGATTTGCGAAGGCCTCTTTGCCAGCTTCCTTCTGTTTGGCGAGCAGCGCGGCGAAATCGGTGTTGGCGATATAGGCCTCGCCCCGAACTTCGACCACGGGCGGGGGCGACTTCGTATGCAACCGCAGGGGCAGTCCGCCGATCGTGCGGGCGTTGCTGGTAATTTCATCCCCCCGGGTGCCGTCGCCGCGGGTGACTGCTTGCACCATGACGCCGTTTTCGTAAATCACGGAGATCGCGACGCCGTCGACTTTGTACTCGACCGTATATTCGATGCTTTCATTTGGCACGAGTTTGCGAATCCGCGCATCGAAATCACTCAGCGCAGCTTCGTCGTAGACGTTGTCGATCGACAGCATGGGGATGCGGTGAACGACCGTCGCGAATCCCTCAACCGGTTCACCGCCGACTTGCCTCGAAGGACTATCGGGCGAATCGAATTCCGGATGCTCGGCCTCGAGCTGTTGCAGCCGCTTCATCAGCTTGTCGAATTCGAGGTCCGAGATCTCCGGCTTCGCCTCGACGAAATAGAGCCGGTTGTGCCGGCGAAGCTCCTCTCGCAGCTTTTCGATCTCTGCCTGAATCGAGCGATTCATCGAATTTCCTCGTGCGACGAGCACCCTTTCTGACCGATCCAGTCTACCGCGGTTCGAGTTCCTCGGACTCGCTCAGTTCTTCCTGTTCCGCCAGGAGCATTCGCTCGCGCTCCTCGATCTGTCGCCGCGTCTCGCGACGCTCGACGGCCATCACGATGACTGCGACAAACAGGGTCGCGCCGACCTCGATACCCAACACCAGCAAGCCATGCTTGTCAAAAAAGCGCGTCAACCCCGCGGCCTGCCGATTGAACGCAGCCGCCACCATCAAGAAAATGGTGAAAATAAAGGCCGCACAACACGCGACGAGCACGTGTGTCCACGGATTGCGTCGGTCGTTACTGGCTTTGGGTGAACTCATTGCTGTTGTTGTTGTTCCGCGCGAACCCGCCCAAAATCGTGATCGGCCATCATCCGGACCAGGTCGCCGAATTTGACTCGCGGTTGCCAACCAAGCTCTCGAAACGCCTTCGACGCGTCCCCGCAGACACTTTCGATGTCGGACGGACGGAACAGTATCGGATCGGTGACCACGTGTTCGGACCAATCGAGCTCCAGGTACGAAAAGACCGCCTCGCCGAATTCTCGCACCGAATGACTTTCTCCCGTCGCAATAACGTAATCATCGGGGCGATTCTGCTGCAGCATGAGCCACATAGCTTCGACATAATCTCCAGCAAAGCCCCAATCGCGGCGGACATCGACATTGCCCAGCCGCAGCCGTTCGTTCGATCCCAGTTTAATTCGTGCCGCCGCCGAAGTGATTTTTCGAGTGACGAAGTGCTCCGGCCTGCGGGGCGACTCGTGATTGAACAGGATGCCGCAGCAGGCAAACAGTCCGAACGCCTCTCGGTAATTGATTGTCTGCAAATGAGCCATCACCTTGGAACAGGCATACGGGCTGCGTGGATGGTACGGACTGGATTCGGAGCGGGGCAGGGAGGCTGTCGAGCCGAACATTTCGCTGGTCGAGGCCTGGTAAAAACGGATCTCGCGTCCTGACCGATCGCGATGACGGCGGATTGCTTCCAGCACACGCAGCGCGCCGACTCCGTTGGCCATGGCGAACGCCACGGGAATATCAAATGAGTCGCTGACGCGGCTCAAACCGGCCAGGTTGTAAACCTCGTCCGGCCGTACTTCGTCGAGGATTGCCTCAAGGTGGCTTTCGGTGCCGACGTCGACTGAAAAGAGCTTTTTGCAGAGGCCCGGCGACACGGGTTTGCCGGGCAACTCAAGGCCGTAAATCTCATAGCCCTTGGACCGCAGCAACTCAGACAGGTAAAAACCGTCCTGTCCGGCGATTCCAGTGACGAGCGCAATCCTGGCCACGCATTCTCCGACTGGCAACAATATCGTGGGGCGAGCCGTCAGCTCGCCCTAAAAGAACTTGCGAAGATGCCGAGAAGGGCAAGCTGGCAGCTCGCCCCACGCCTATCACGATTTTAGCAGGCCCTGCGTGACGACAACACAAGCCGAATTGACGGCTGATCGGTCGAATTGGCGGTTTTTCGTTGCCCAAATCATCGCCTTTGCGACCGGCCTGCTGCTCACGGTTCCGGTCGAAATCGCGCGACTGAACAACGCGGCCGAAAGCAAGGTCGGGCGATTGGCTTGGATCTTCGAGATCAACCTCGATACGACACTGCCGTTGGTTTTTTTGGCGGTCGCCCCCTTGGTCTGGTTCGTTCGCCGCCGGTCGAACCGCGTGGACGGCGCCCCGACGATAAAAGCACCGTCGACGTTGTCAGTCGCGTGGGCAATGGCGATCGCCTGTCTGTTGATGTCGATCGCGGCCAGTGCCTGGGTCGCCTCGTACGAGGTGGGCTCAAAACCGGCGTTTCGCTTCGGCAATTTGCCGCCGGCCTATCACGATGAGTTCAGCTACCTGTTTCAGGCGAAAACGTTCCTGGCGGGCAAACTGTCGTTTCCCAGCTCTCCGCAAATGCCGGAACTCTTCGATCAGATGCACGTGGTGAACGAAGGGCGGTTTGCCAGCCGCTATTTTCCCGGCGTCGGATTGTGGCTCGCCCCCTTCGTGGCCATTGGTCATGCGTACTGGGGTGAATGGCTGGCTGCTGGATTGACTACGTTTTTCATCTTCTGGGCCGGACGCGAATTGGCCGGCAACGGCGTCGGCCTGGCGGCGGGGCTTTTGACAGCTCTCTCGCCGGGGATGGGACTTTTCAGCAACCTGTTGCTCTCGCACGAACCGACGATGGCCGCTT
>CAYWOV010000696.1:0-3000 GCA_964459965.1 uncultured Planctomycetaceae bacterium
AGAACGATGCGTTTCTCGTTTACGGCAACGTGCCGAGCACGCGACTCGAGGAAATTGCCCGTTGGGCGGCCTCGGGAATTCAAACGACACAAACCTTCTTCGACGATCATTCGGCGACACCGTTCAAAGGCGGATTGGCGATCTTCGTGATGAAGGACCGATTCTCTTACGAAGAGTTCTGCCAGGCCGTGGAACGGCGGGAACCGCAAGCCGCGATCCACGGGCACGCCATTGTCACGCCCGATCTGAAGGACGCTTATGTCGTGATCCAGGACGGCCCCGCAGCGGCGGCGAGCGATCCGTCCAGCACGAAAACTAATCTTGTCGAACAGATCGGCGAGGCGTTTCTGAAGCGCACTGATCCGAAGCTGCCCGAATGGATCGTTCTGGGGAGCGGACTCGCGATTTCTTTGCCCAATGCGTCATCCATCGTGCCGAACTCGCAATGGCCGCAGGTCTATCGATTGGTCGGTTCATTGGAAAAACCGGAAGACCTGCTCGCCGATGGCACGTTTTCACCGTCTGCCGCGCGCGAAGTCGGCGCGGCGATTGTGGCGTCGCTGCTGGAAGGGCACGATAAGGGACAGTTCGTCCGCTTCGTCAAGGCTTTGCAAAACGGCACGTCTCAAGCAGACGCGCTCCGCGATGTTTATGGCACCGACCTCCGTGGAGCCGCCGAAGCATTCCTGGCCCGTGCCGGAAGGTCCGCCGGCAAGACGTCCAATTGATTGGGAGCGTGGAACGCCGCATGGAAGATGTGATCGTTGTCGGCGGCGGCGTGATTGGCCTGTCCATCGCCGTCGAGCTGGCGGGGCAGGGGGTGGCCGTAGCGGTCATCGAGCAGGGGGATTTCGGCCGCGAAGCCTCGTGGGCTGGGGCAGGCATCCTGCCTCCTGGTAACCGTCAAGCCGCACGCACGCCTGAGGCCCAGTTGCGCTCTCTGAGTCACTTCCTTTGGCCCGACTGGGCCGAGTCGCTCGAGGCCGAGTCGGGAATTGACCCCGGCTACTGCCGATGCGGCGGTCTCGAACTGCGATTGGGATCCAACCAGGCCGAGCTACTGGATGAAATCCGAAATTGGAAAAGCGAAGATGCCCGCATCGACGAATTGTCGCCCGACGAGGCCACGCATCTCGAGCCACAACTCTCTCCGAGGATTTCGGCTGTCTATCGCTTGCCGGAATTGAGCCAGGTGCGGAACCCCCGGCTGCTGAAAGCGCTCGTGGCGGCTTGCGGAGAGCGCGGTGTCCGACTGGTGCCCGGGACCCCAGTCATCGGCTTCGACGAACGTGCAGGGCGAATCACAGGCCTTCGCACGCCGACGGACATGTTCCATGCCGGCCGGTATTGCGTGGCCGGCGGTGCGTGGTCACGGACAATCCTCGCATCACTTGGCGTTCAAATCGCGGTAGAGCCGGTGCGAGGCCAGATTGTGTTGCTGTCGCATATTCCCCGGCTGTTCTCGAATGTGCTTCAGCTTGGCCCGCGATACGCCGTGCCACGGAGCGACGGAAAAATCCTGCTCGGTGCGACAGAAGAGAGGGTAGGGTTCTTGAAGCGCAACACAGCGTCGGCCGTTAGCGATTTGATCGCTTTCGGAACCAGTCTGGTGCCGGCACTGGCGGACGCGCGCTTTGAACGCGCTTGGTCCGGACTGCGTCCCGGCTCGGCCGATGGGCTGCCGTATTTGGGGCAGGTGGGCGGACACGACAACTTGTTTATCGCGGCCGGCCATTTCCGCAGTGGGCTTCAAATGTCGCCGGGAACCGCGCGCCTCTTGCGGCAGTCACTGCTGGAGCAGGAAACTGAGTTCCCGCTGGAACCATTTTCCTGTCATCGCAACCTTGGTACTGCCGCCCTCGTGTCAGAAGGTGAAGCACACAACTCGAACGGCTCGTAATAGAGGTGTTTTGGACTCAGCGTTCTGGAGCGTGTCTGGTGCGGGCCGTCGTTCAACGTGTTTCCCGGGCAAGCGTGACCGTCGCTGGCGAAGTGGTCGGCCGCATCGATCACGGTCTCTTGGTCCTATTAGGAGTCGCCGAAGGAGACACACAGGACGACGTCGTTTTCCTGGCGACGAAGATCGTCGGTCTCCGCATCTTTCCAGACGACCAGGCCAAAATGAACCGCTCGTTGCTCGATGTGGGCGGCCGAATGCTCGTTGTCAGCCAGTTCACACTGTTGGGGGATTGCCGCAAGGGCCGGCGCCCAAGCTTTATTGAGGCGGCCCGACCCGAACGGGCGGTCGAGCTGTACCGCGGATTTATTGCCGAAGTTCAGGGGCAGGGGATCGAGGTCGAGTCCGGTCGATTTCAGGAGCACATGGACGTTGAACTCGTCAATGACGGCCCCGTCACGCTGATTCTCGATACCCGGCAAGGGAATGACGGCTAACGGCGCCGTTTGAGAGCAGCCTGCCTCAATCGGATGGTTGCCATTCGAGTTTCGGGTTGGCAGCCGCCCTGCTCTCTCTTGGGGAAGACTGGTCTTTCCCCTAATTTCCCCCATTGACTATACTTCGCCCCCAAATTTGAAAGGCGGGCCGACGCCTCTTTGAAGGGAACCGGCCTCGCGATTTTTGCTGTCCCCATTCAGCCAAGGCAGGAAGCCGCCCATGTGGTACGACCTTCTCACTCTCGGCATTCTGATGTATGCGATGTTTCGCGGCGCGATGAAGGGAATTGTCTGGCAGTTGGCGACGATCGCCGCGCTACTCATGTGCTTTTTCTTTTCGGGCTCGCTGTCAGCAGTCGTGGCTCCGTTCATTCGGGTCGAGCCGCCACTCAACCAGTGGATCGCGATGTTCATCCTGTACCTCGGTTTCTCCTTCGTCTCGTTCGGCGTCGCGAGGGTCGCTCACGAGATGATCGAATCGATGAGAATTGAAGCGCTCGACCGTCATCTCGGCGCGATTTTGGGCCTGGTGAAGGGGGGCATGTTCAGTCTGTTCCTCACGTTCTTTCTCGTGACGCTGTCGCACAGCGCCCGCGAATCGATCAT
>CAYWOV010000697.1:0-2997 GCA_964459965.1 uncultured Planctomycetaceae bacterium
GAGCGATGACGACTAATCAGTCGCCCGGTGATTAGTAAGACGAGACCCCCTCCCACAATCGCAACTGCAACGATCAGTCTTCGCACAAGATCATCGATAACGGGAGGGTCAAAAATCAGGAGTTGGGGCCTCGGCTCCCGGTGGTGCTCGGCGGCGTCTTTTGATCCGTATGGGTACAACTTTGGATCAGAAACGCCCTGCAGAGCAATCGTTATTGCGAGTACTGTAGCCAAGTAAAGAGCGACGGCGCAGATAATCCGCAGCACAACGCGAAAAGGGGCCGAGTCGTGTTTGAGATCGTCGCTCATTCCGTCATTCTAGCGACCGGTCGGCGCGCCATGCTGCAAAAGGCATCGCTGCCGGCCGCTTGACAGGGGACTGAACAACCGACACCATGATCTCACGCCGCCCGAGGCCGCGGCTTTTCGCGGGCAAGTGCGCCGCCGTTGCCCGAATGCCGTGCGCCACCATCCCCGCTCGTGCTAATCGTGCCCACCGACGAGAAACAGCTCATCCGCGAGTGCTTGGCAGGCCGGACGGAGGCATTCGGGGAGCTGGTGATCCGCTACCAGGATCGTCTGTTCAACGCGCTCACCGGCATCCTTGGCTCTCCCGAAGATGCGCGCGACGTGGCGCAAGACGCCTTCGTGCAAGCCTTTCAGCGGCTGAAGACATTTCGCGGACAGTCGGCGTTTTACTCGTGGCTGTTTCGCATCGCTCTCAACACGGCGGCCAGCCAACGGCGGCGGACGAAGCGTAAGACGACATCGATCGACGCCACCCGCGAAGAGAAGGGAGGCGAGCCGCTCGACCGCCATCCCGAGGCACTGCCGTCGCACGCGCTCGAAGCCAACGAACGCCGCCTGGCCGTGCAATCCGCTCTGGCGAAGCTGCCGGCCGAGTTTCGCATCCCGCTCATCCTGAAGGAGATCGACGGGATGAAATACCACGAAATCGCGGCGATCGTCGGCTGCCCGGTCGGGACGGTCCGCAGTCGGATTCATCGAGCGCGGAGCGAGCTGCGTCAACGTCTCGAGCTGCTCTTGCGGGAGAAAAAACCGCCTCTCCCCCGCAAGTAAACGCGCGGCATTTTTTCGCTCGCGATCGGGCTTGCATTGTCACGGCAGGCAGACGACGATGAAAACTGGTCGCGGGCTCGGCCTTGTCGAAGGCTGTTTTCAAGAAGCGCTAACGTTTTGGGCCTTCGGAGTGGAGCATGCGCAGGGTAGCCCGTGGTTTCTCGTGTCTGGGCCTGTTGTTCGCCGGTTATGTGCTGGGTTCGCTGCAAATGGGCGGCCCATCGTTGGTGCGAGCCGAACCGCAATCGGAAGGTCTTCCCGAAGCGGTTGCCACCCGGGTTCGGGACGCGAACCACTCGGTCAGCGACGCGATCCAGGCGCTCCAGGAGGACAAGCGCTACGTGCCGGCCATCCAAGGGGTGAACGCCTTCGCGGCGACCGTGGGGGGCGTTGACGCGGTTGCCGATCTCGAATCGGGCGAGGGCGTCGACCCCGAAACGTTCGCCGGGCTCTACGCGGGGCAAGCGTTGCCGGACATTGCCGAGCACCTCGCGCGAAATGGCGAAGGGCATCTGACTTACAAGAACAAATCGATCCGCATCTATAGCGCGACGCGTTTGGGACAGTTGTTTGCTCTCCGGGCAAAATTCGCCCCGGCAGCCGCCGCGCCTGCGACGTCGACCGCAAAGCAAACGGCCCCGCCGAAAAAGGCAGCGGACGCGGAAAAAGAGAAGAGCGAATAGGGAGACGTCTTGCAAACAGTCGCGGTTTCGGGATATCGCGTCGTACGTAGGGCAAGCTGCCAGCTTGCCATTGGTCGTCTCAAGCAGCTTGGTTGCCGTTGGCCGTCTCAAGCTGCTTGCTTGTCGTTGGCCGTCTCTTTAACCGCGAAATGGCAAGCTAGCAGCTTGCCCTACGATTCCGAACCGTGCCCGTTCCTATCCGCTGTTCACGGCGCCTGTTCGTAAGCTTCGCGCTCGAACGGATTGTCGTAATACGGATCGCGGCCGCGGAGCCAAAGGATGAGGCTGGCCGAAAAATAGGCCGGCAGAAAGAACGGTCCCCACCGCTCGTATTGACGCACGTGAACATGTTCGCGGCTCGCTTCGAGACAGCGCGAATCCTGCCCGAGGATCACGTGCCCCAAAGTCATCGCGGCCCCGGAGCCGACGAAGGGAAGACCACGCCGCAAGAAGGAAGTGGCGAAACCGCCATGCACTTCCAGAACGCCCCGAATGACACGAGCCGATCCGCCCGTCAAACAGGCAATGGCCACAACCAACAGCCCCAACAACGTTGCCGGGGCGGCCCAAATGTAGAGCAGGATCCGCGGCACGGCGTTCCTTGATGTCACTCGTTCACGAGTTTCGACACGTGCAAACCTTGATTGAATCGCCCCGGCCACTGTCTTAGTATCGCAGCCGCGCAGGCGGACATCAATCAGTTGAACGGGCGAGCCCTCGCGTGCAATTTGCCAGGGCGTTCATGCAATTTGGGATGAGAAGGGATGCCCCCGGGATGCGGTGCAACCCGCTCATTGTGATCCCTCGCGGCACATGCCAACCGGTCTGGGACTGTCTCTTTGGCGTGTTTCGTGCTGCGAATCCCCCCCGGGGGCGCCGTCGATAAACGACGGCAGAATGCCGAGCGGCAGGGCCATGCCGCAGCAAGTGAGGTTTCCATGTGGGGAGTCGAACTGACCGTGATGCTGGCGATGATCGGCATCACCGGCGTGCTCGCGGGCTATGAGATCGCTCTGGCGGCAGTCTCTCGCGCCCGCCTGCAGGTTCTGGTGCGCGAGAAGCGGCGCGGGGCGGACGCGGCCCTCTCGATGCGAGGGAACATGGAGGCGAGCTTCGCCGTAGTCCAATTGGGAATGACGCTCGCGGGAACCATCGCGGCGGCGACGGGCGGAGCGGAGGCCAAGGAGACGCTTGTGCCCGTATTCGAACGTCGACTGGGGCTCTCGGCCGGAGCG
>CAYWOV010000698.1:0-124 GCA_964459965.1 uncultured Planctomycetaceae bacterium
CGCTCCAGAGTCGTTCCGGTCGTCGTCACGGCTTCTTCGATGACCGCACCGTTTTTGGGGAAGACTTTTGCCAGGGCGGACATCGTGGCCAGCGGCGTCATGGGCCGTTGTTTCCACTCTTCGG
>CAYWOV010000698.1:134-1758 GCA_964459965.1 uncultured Planctomycetaceae bacterium
CGCATTTTGCGATGGGTTTCACCACGTTCGCGGCCGCGTTTTGTGGCCGCTTCGCGTTGGGCGGGAGTCATTGATTCACGAAGAACGGCTGTCAGTTCCGCGAGCCCTGGTTTTGGACTGCCGTAGATGCTGACTTCGGTCGAATAATTCTTGCCAAGCTCCCACGGATTTTGATCCATATGGATCAAGCGAATGTGATCCGGAATGACCCGGTCTGGCTCGAAATAGACGTAGAGATGCAGCACGTCCATTCCGACGACGAAAACGACGTCGAATTCGTTCAGCCGCTCCCGGATTTCAGGCGCGTAGATTGGCATCCCCGGAGCGGACAGGGGATGCGTGCACGGAAACGCGAGCCGGCCATGCGTTGTTCCCGCTTCGGCGAGGACCGGAGCGCCCACCAATTCCGCAAATGCGACTAACTCGTCAACGGCCCCTGCCTCCGTGACGCGGCTGCCGGCGAGGATCGCTGGGTTCTTCGCCTGTGCCAGGACTTGAGCGGCCCGCTGCAATTCCTCAAGAGGAGGCCGCACGAGCGGATCGATGGCTCGTGGCGGCGTGAGGTCAAATTCACCCACTTCCCGCTGAACGTCGATGGGAATTGACAAAAAAACTGGCCCGGTCGGCGGCATCAAGGCGGTTTGGAACGCTCGGCGAATGGCAAGCGGCAAATCGGCTGCCCGTTCAACTTCTATGGCCCACTTCGTCCAAGGTCGGGCGACCTGCACCATGTCCGACCACAGGATCGGCTCTTCGAATTTGAGGCGGCGGTCTTGCTGGCCGGCGGTGACGATCAGAGGCGTGCCGGCGCGGTAGGCGTTGTAGAGCATGCCCATCGCGTTGCCCAGGCCGCAACTGATATGGACGTTAACGACTCCCGGCGACCGCGACGCCTGTGCGAAGCCGTCCGCCATCGCCATCACCGGCACTTCCTGCAAGCCGAGGATGTATTTGATCCGCGTAAAATCGACCAGCGCGTCCGACAAAGGCAGCTCGGTCGTGCCCGGATTGCCGAACAGATACTTCACTCCGGCGTCTGCCAGCAGTTGCAGCATGGCTTCGGAGGCGTTCATTGTCATTTCGTCACAGCCTTTCGCCAGGTGTCATAGGCCGTCGCCCCGGCCCTTTTGACCCGGAATCCAGTTTGTGCCGGCAAGCGGAACGCGGGCCATGGCGGATGCTTCGATCGTCAGGGCCACCAGGTCTTCCGGCTCGAGGTGGTGCACATTCGACTTGCCACAGGCGCGGGCCAACGTGGTCAGTTCCATCGTGAGCACGTTGAAATAATTTCGCAAACGCCGCGCGCCCTCGGCTGGAGTGAGGCGCCGCTCGAGCACAGGGTCTTGAGTGGTGATACCGACCGGACAGCGACCCGTGTGGCAATGATGGCAGTATCCGGGAGCCGTACCGAGTGCGGCGTAATCCGCACGAGCATCGTGCGGACCGTCATCCATCTGAAAATCGGGTCGGTTGCAGCCCAGAGCCATCAGCACGCCTTGGCCGATCGAGACCGCGTCCGCCCCTAATGCCAGCGCCTTGGCGACGTCGGCCCCCGTGCGGATGCCGCCTGAAATCACGAGTTGCACTTCGTCCCTGGCGTTCATCGCGTCGAGGGCTTCCACCG
>CAYWOV010000698.1:1858-2997 GCA_964459965.1 uncultured Planctomycetaceae bacterium
GAAATCACGAGTTGCACTTCGTCCCTGGCGTTCATCGCGTCGAGGGCTTCCACCGCGAGGGGGAGCGCGGCAAGCGTCGGAATGCCCGTGTGCTCAAGAAAAACCTGCTGCGAGGCGGCCGTTCCGCCTTGCATGCCGTCGATCACAACAACGTCGGCCCCCGCCTTCACCGCCAGTTTCACGTCATCGCGGACGCGGGTCGCCCCCATTTTGACATAGATCGGCACTTGCCAATCGGTGATCTCGCGGAGCTCCTGCAACTTGATCGTCAGATCGTCCGGGCCGACCCAGTCGGGATGTCGGCAGGCCGAGCGTTGATCGATTCCCTCAGGCAGTGTCCGCATTTCGGCGACGCGTGCGCTCACCTTTTGACCGAGCAGCATTCCGCCACCACCGGGTTTGGCCCCCTGACCGATAACGACTTCGATCGCGTCGGCCTTTCGCAAATCGTTCGGATTAAATCCATACCGTGACGGCAGACACTGATACACCAACGTCTTGGACGATTGGCGTTCTTCGGGCGTCATCCCGCCATCGCCGGTCGTCGTCGAAGTCCCTACCGCGGTCGCGGCGAGCCCGAGCGCTTCTTTGACGTTTGCCGAGAGTGCTCCAAAGCTCATCCCGGCAACGGTGATAGGAATCTCCAGATCAATCGGTTTTTTGGCGAAACGGGTCCCGAGCACGGTTTTCGTCGTGCACTTCTCGCGATAGCCCTCGAGCGGATAGCGGGAGACCGACGCCGTCAGAAAAACCAGGTCGTCGAACGTGGGGACGCGCCGCTTGGCACCCAAGCCGCGAATATCATACAGCCCCGATTCGGCGGCCTGGTGAATGTACGCGAGCACCTGGCGGTTGAACGAAGCGCTCTCCTCCAGAATCGGCACAGGCTGGTGGTTGTCGGTCGACATTCACTGCTCTAGTGGTACGACCACTCTGGATTGCGATGTTCGTTTTGCCTTAATCGCGGGCACAACCCCACATTGTGTCCGTCACTTCAGCTCGGGCGATCCGCTAGTAGTGTTGCGAACGATCGATGTGCCAATGGTACAGCGTGCGGGCCGAAGCGACACGTTTGAAGCTGTGCGGGTCGTAATCGAAGCCTGCGCGGGTGAGCAGGGCCGTCAGTTTTTCCACGTCGG
>CAYWOV010000699.1:0-2995 GCA_964459965.1 uncultured Planctomycetaceae bacterium
CGGCAGAGGCAGGGGTGTGTTTGATTACCGTGCCGGACAGCCGCGGGGTCGAACGGAGGAAATTAGAGCAGAGGTGCTTGCATCAAGCAATATGCATGTATCTCCTGTTATGGATTCGCCGTAATGTGCTTAAAACATCCGTACACTAATTGTACGCATGTTTTGGATTGGGCGAGAGCGCATTTTTTGGAGTTTTTTGGCCTTCAGGATCCCTTTTTTAGCACCCCAAAAAAGCCAAAAAAGTGTACAGAAACTGACCATCGCGCGGTAAAACGGGCGCTTTATGGTCGCCGGGGTGGACATCGCGGCGGCCGCAGCTGAGTGCTTGGCGGTTTCTGGGGAGGCGTTGAATCGGAGCTGCCAGGTCGCTCAAGGTCCCGACTTCGGGGCGAATTAGTCCTTGCGGACCGTGTCCTGCCGCGGCGACTCCTCGCCCGGGTGGTACTTATTGACCGTATGGGCTTCGACTTCGTCCTTGTAGAACCAGGCCGGCTTGAACTTCGTTTCCGAATAGAGCTTGGCCTGGTCGAAGTAGTGCGGCGATTTCGGATCGCCACTTTCGCCGTATTGCAGCACGGTCGACGACTTGACTCGAGGGCCGAACTCATACACCCCCATGAACGAACCCCCCACCACCCCGAAACGCTGCTTTCTCAACGACGGAATGCTTTGAGTGAAATAAAGGGTGAATGCCACTCCCAGCGGTCCCGGGGCCCCGACCAATGGCAGGCTCGGCTTTTGGTCGCGGAACAGCGCGGCGGCCGCTTCGATGCTGCCCGCATTTGGCTGGCGCTGCGTGCGGGTGACTTTGCCCCAGGCCACTTTCCAATCTCCGTGCAGGGCTTTTAATTTCTTGGCGACTCCGACCAGTGCTGCAAACCGTTTGGAAGGGTCTTCGACGTATTGCGGTTTGAGTTCTTCTGCGGGGTACCGGTCCCCGTAGAGCTCGGCATACCATTCCGCGCAAAGCGTGGCCTGGGTTGAATCTTTGGTGACCCGGCAGTCCCAGTCGCAGAGGTGATCTAGATAGGGCTTCACCTCGGCGGCCAGCTCCGGGTGCGTTTTTTTCAAGTTTTCGAAGTGTTGGCGATAGCGGGGCAGCTCGACCATGGGCCAATAAAGTGTCGTGTTGAAGGCCAGGCGTTGCCAGTCCTCGTAGGTGACGTCGTGCGCTTCGCGCAGCAGTTTGCGGGAGATTTGCGAGCGTCGGCGATCTCGATATTTGTCCTCGACCATATATTGAGGAAAGTCGCTGGCCGCGGGATTTCCGTCGTCGGCCGTCATGAAGGGAGTCGAATTGCAGTTCTGGACATAGCCGCCTGCAGGGTTCAGCATCTGGGGCAAGTCCTCGAAGGGATGGATCCCCTTCCACTCGGTTCGCGGATCGCTGCCGTCGACAGGTTGAGTCCAGTCGTAGCGTGGATCGCGGATCGGAATTGCCCCGTTATAGACGTAAAAAATGGTCCCCGCGCTGTCGGCATAGGCCGTGTTGAACATGGGCAAATTCAGCATCGAAATGCCCGCCTTCCATTCGGCGAAGTTATTTGCCTTGGACATCGCCAGGGCCTGGCTGAGCCGCGTTCCCTCGAAGATTCGGGAGATCTTCACGGTCAGGGCGTGCGTCGCATCCTCTTTGGAAACGACCGGCCCATGGTGCGTCTTGCGAAAGGTGTAATGATGCTCAACGGGTTTTGCGCCTCCGGTGTTTTCGAGGATCGTGTCCTTCCACTCGGTGGCTGTTTTGTAGCCATCGCCATAGCGGTAGTTCAGCGGATGCTGCGGATCGTCGAAGGATTCGCGATAAACGTCGGCGATGTCCGGCTCGTTGACGGTATGGGCCCAACCGAGATGTTCGTTGTGGCCCATCGTCAAAACAGGCGATCCGAAAAAGCAAGATCCGGAGAAATGCAGCCCCTCGCCGCTTTCGACGTGAGCCTCATAGAACTGGCCGTATCCGTACCAGGGCTGGTGAGGATTGATAAATAACATGGCGTTTTTCGACTTCGTCTTGCTGGGGCCGATGGCCCATTCGTTGGAGCCAATTACTTTGGCGATCCGCTCTTCGTACTCGGCGGGCACCGGCTTTTGCGCATGCGATTTGGAGTACATGAACGACAGCATGGTAAACCGGTCGAACGCCACGACGAACCACGGCTCGAAGTGCTTGATCAGCCGCGGTTTTACCTGGGGGTGCTTTTCGAGATAGTAATTCAAACCGGCCGCGTAGGCCGTGCCGATCGCCTTGAGCTGCGGATCGAGCGTCTCGTAGTCAGTTTTCGACCGTGCGGGAACCTCGTACAGACGCATCAGAACGTCCGAGCCGAGTCCCGAGTTGCCAACGACCTCGGCATAGCGTCCAAGCGATTGGATGTACGTGTCCTCGATCTGCCAGAAGTAGTCCTCAGCCTGCGCGTAGGCCAGGCCGAATGACGTGCTGGCGTCGGTCGGTCCGTAGATGTGCGGCACCCCCCATTCGTCGCGGTGGATCGTGACCGAGGAAGCCAGCGATTTGGCGTCCGTTTCGGTGCCCGCAAAGAGGCGCGTCGCCGCGGACGCGAGGAGCAAGGCGAAGAAAATTGGCGAAGTCCGCAAAGCGCGTTTCATGGAACCTGCCTTCTGGATGTGACGAACGGAACGACGGGAAGTCGCGATTTCTCGTCGGTCCAGGACGGAAATCGTCCGACGGCTTTCGCCCGTAGCGGCTACGATCAGACGAAAAACTCCCGCCAATTGCAACTGTCCTGAACGCCGGGGCCCTGTTCAACCGGGCCGCAGGACGCGGTCATGGCTCTTCGGGTGCAGGGGGGGCTTGCGGCGGAGTGTTGCGCTGCTGCTGGATCTTCTGCTGGTACTTCTCAAAAGAATGCTTGAGCGAATCCAGGAGCCGTGGCACTCCGGGGGCCGCCATGAAGACGCGGCTGGAAACCGCCGAACGTGGGAAAAACGTCGTGATGAAATCGAAACAGAATTCACACGGCGTATGGCCGATCATCAC
>CAYWOV010000700.1:0-2993 GCA_964459965.1 uncultured Planctomycetaceae bacterium
TTCACGCGGGCGTTCTAGCGTGTGGGATGCGCCGCGCGGGACCGACGCTCGAATCGCTGCTCGGCGACGTGAAAGATCCCGTGCTCTTGGCAGTTTGCCCGAATGTTAACGACCCCGAAAACATCGGTGCGATCATTCGTCTCGCCGCCGGCTTCGGATTGGCGGGGCTCGTGCTGGGTCCAGGATGCGCCGACCCATTTTCCCGACGCGTGTTGCGTGTCTCGATGGGAACGGCCTTCTCTGTACCGATTGTGGAAACGCAAGATTTGCAGACCGACCTTCGTCGCCTGCATGACGCATTTGGCGTCGAGCTTGCCGCCGCCGTGCTCGATCCGCAGGCCGAGCCATTGGAATGTTACCATCGCTCCGCGCGGATGGCCGTGTTGTTTGGCAATGAAAAGCACGGCCTCGACCGAGAGTCGATCGACCTCTGCCAGCGCAAACTAACGATCCCGATGGCCGCCGGTGCCGACTCTCTGAATGTGGCGATGGCGGCCGGAATTTTTTTTCACTACCTCCAGCGAAGGGCGAGCCTAGAATCATAAGTTGGAACGAGCCTCCGCGTCCCGCCAAACAAAACCGCCCCCCTTCGAGTAAAATATGCCTTCGCGCAACTCGCTTCGTCTTCTTGCCGCCCTTTTCTTCACGACGACGATCTTTCTGACGACGATCCTGCCCGCTCGGGCGAGCGGTCCGCCTGAGAAACGAATTCCCAAGGTGGCTGCCGTCGTCACCGCGTACTTTCACAACTCACATGCCGACGTCATCGTCAGCCGGTTGCTACAGACGATGACGCTCGACGGCAAGGGAGAGCAACCGCAGCTCAAGCTTGTCTCCCTTTACGTCGACCAGCCTCAGTCATCCGCCGTGGGCCTGGAAATCGCCAAGGAGCATCATGTCCCCATTTTCAAAACTGTTACGGGCGCCCTGACGCTGGGAGGCAGCTCGCTGGCCGTCGACGGTGTGCTCCTGATCGGTGAGCACGGTAGGTACCCGCTGTCGGCGACGGGACAGGTGATGTTCCCCAAGCGGCGACTTTTCGCCGAGATCTTGGCCGTCTTCGATCGTGCCGGTCGCGTTGTCCCGGTTTATACCGACAAGCACCTGGCCGACAACTGGGAGGACGCCAAGTGGCTTTACGACTCGGCCCATCGCCGGGGCATTGCCTTGATGGCCGGCTCGAGCCTCCCCGTCACGTGGCGCTATCCGCCGATTGACGTCGCCCGCGGGGAGCACGTGTCGGAGATCGCCGCGACCGCATTCGGCTCTCTGGAAGCCTATGGCTACCACGGTTTGGAAATCATCCAATGCCTCGCCGAGCGACGCGCCGGCGGCGACACGGGCGTGCAATCCGTCCAGATGTTATCAGGCGACAAAATTTGGGAGGCCATCCGCAAGGGAGTTGTTAACCGCAAGCTGCTGGAAGCGGCGTTATCGCATCGTCGCCACACTCTGCCAGGGCCTCCACACGCCAACGCGCGTGAGCTCAGGCTCGAAGGCGATCTGATCAACCCGGCGGTTGTGCTTGTGAACTATCGCGATGGCTTGCGGGCGACTTTGCTCTACGCCGACAACCTCAGCGACTGGACGGCCGCGTGGCGCGACGCCGACACGGGCAAGGTCCAATCGACACTTTTCTGGACGCAGGAAGCCCGGCCCTTCATGCACTTCACCTACTTGCTCCAAGGAATCGAGCAGATGATCAAAGCGGGAAAGCCTGCCTGGCCGGTGGAGCGGACACTCATGACGACGGGCATCCTGAACGCCTACTTCCGCTCGAAACAAGCCGGCGGGCGCCCGATCGAAACTTCCTGGCTCGACATCCGCTATCATTCCAACCACGATTGGCGACAGCCACCACCACCACCGCCCGGACGCCCGATTCCGGGGCAATAGCGGCATCGGCAATTCATACGTCGAACGGCACGCCCTCGCGCAAGCTGCGGACCGCCAGGATTGAGGCAAGCGTCACCGCACGAAGCTCAATCCACGGAATTGGGGCTTGGCCACCTCCGGTGAGCGCATCGGCGAACGCGGCGATTTCCGCGCGATGGCCCTTATCCTGTCCGCGAAGCTTCGTGCGCAATGTGCGGCCGCCGCGACACGTGGTGACCGTGCGGAAATCATCGATCACAGCCACCCGCCCGTCGCCAATCACTTCGATGCGCTCCTTCGGAAAGGACTTATCACCCCCCGCGAGATATGCCACGCTCGAGATTGAGCCGTTCGCGTGCCGTAGCGTGATAAAACACTGGTCGTCCGTGGTCGCGCCGGCCTGTGACGCGGCGACCGATTCGGCAAAGACGCGCACGGGAGGTGACGCCACGAGGAAAGTCGCCAGGTCGATGGCATGGCACGCCTCGCCAATAATGCGGCCGCCGCCTTCCGCGTCGTTCTGCAGCCAATGATCCGTCGGCAGCCGGCCCGCGTTGAAGCGAAGCGAGACGGCCAGCGGCGACTCCGCGTCGGCAACAAATCGCCGCACTTCGGCCGCTGCGGGAGAAAAGCGACGGTTGAAACCGACCATCAGCAAGGGCGCTGATTCGCCGGCCTCCTCGAGTGCCGCTTCAATCTCCGCAAGCTCGTCCTCCGTCAGACAGAGCGGTTTCTCGACGAAGATCGCCTTTCCCGCCTGCAGCGCGCGGATCACATGCCCAGCATGCAAGTCGTGGCGCGTGATTGAGACGACCACATCGATGTCGGGATTGTCGAAGATCTCCGTTTCGTCGGTCGTCGCCTGTTCAAATCCGAGCTTCTGCCCGCTGGTGACGGCCGAAAGCCCGCCGGCCGTGCACAAGGTTGCCAGTCGAAGACGGCCGCAGTCGCGAAGGGCCGGCAGCAACACGAGGCGGGCAAAGTTTCCCGCGCCCAAAACTCCCACCGCGGGCCGCTCCCGGTGTTTCGAGGCAGACAGTCGCACGGCGCGACGCTCCCTTGTGTCCTGGGATCGCGGGTATTCGAGCATGACACCCAGACACGGCTCGCGGCCCTCC
>CAYWOV010000701.1:0-2992 GCA_964459965.1 uncultured Planctomycetaceae bacterium
TCTTCATCGCCGCCAGCGGCTACATGCTCTACGCGAGCGTGGTCTATGCGGGGGCGCTGTCGCTCATGGGGATCGTGCCGCTCGTGATCGGCGTGCCGCTGTATGCCGTCAGGGGAGAGGCACCCACGAAGCGCGGGTACCCGGGGAAGAGGCAAGAGGGTTAAAAAGGCGCAACACACTCGCGTGGTGTTTTGCTGCCCTCTGACCTCTGCTCTTGCTCCGCCTCACGCGAGGCCGAGGTAGAGTGCCATGGCGATGCCCACGATCGCCAGGAATGCGGCCAGAACGATCGCTTGATACGAGGGGCCTTGCGCGGTGATTTGGCCGCGATTGAGTTGGTCGACGAGGCGGAGGTGCCGGCGGATCGAAAAGAGATTCACGGCCACGCCAACGACGATGAACGCAGTGCCGACCCAGGGAGAGAGCCAGTGAGGTTGCGGGGGGGATCCCTCCTTGGTGATTTGCATCATTCGCAAGAAAAGGCCGAAGCGGGCGACAACGAAGCCGAAGCCCATGAGAGTCAGGCCGGTCCGAATCCAGGCCAGAAATGTTCGCTCTTCGGCGAGATAGTCGCGAAGGTCGGCGGCGGGCTTTTGGACAGAAGGCGTTTCAGGCACTGGCGTGTCCATTGTGGCTCCTCGTAACGCTAGCACCGGGTGACACTCTATCGGTATTGGCGACACCGTAATTCTTACGCGGTAAACGTCGGTCACCATCAGATCGTTTCGGGCAGGCGAACGCTACCTTTAGCGTGGCGGCTGCCAAGATTGAGTCGTTCAGCAACGCATCGTAATGTGTACATATGATCACTTATGGATGTTTTCGCATTTCGCATGATGCCGCACTGCCTTTTTGGCATTTTTTGGCCCTTCGATTCCCTTGCTAGCGCCCCAAAAAAGCCAAATAAAGTGTCCAAAAATTGATCATAGCGGAGCCAAAACGGCAGTCATCCTGTAGGTCGGGGCGACTGACACAATCACAGCTCGGCTAACTGGACCGCCGCTAGCCGTTGTGCCATGATCCGCCGGCTTGTACCTCGTTTGGGGAACTTCTTTGGCGGCATCGAAGCGATCGCTGGGCATTATTTTTGTCACGGTCTTTATCGACCTGCTCGGCTTCGGGATCGTGTTGCCCCTGTTGCCGCGATATGGCGAATATTTTCACGCCGAGGGACCGATCCTCGGCCTGCTGATGGCATCGTTTTCCGCGATGCAGTTTATCTTTTCGCCCATTTGGGGACGCGTTTCAGACATCGTGGGACGCCGGCCGATTTTAATCCTGGGCCTGGCCGGCTCGACCGCGTCGTACGCGCTCTTCGGTCTGGCGTCGTCGTATCCGCCGACGGCTCGTTTGTTCGGCCTGTCGCCCCTGACGTGGCTCTTTATCACGCGAATCGGGGCGGGGATTGCGGGGGCCACGATTTCGACGGCCCAGGCGTATATCGCCGACGTGACCACGCCGCAGGAGCGGGCCCGCGGGATGGCTTTGATCGGGGCCGCGTTTGGCATCGGTTTCACGTTCGGGCCGCTCGTCGGGGCGGCTTGCGTGTCCAGCGAGCCGGGGAGTCCACCGAGCCCGGCGGCCGGTTACGTTGCCTCGGGCATGTCGGGATTGGCTCTGTTGTCGGCGATTTTCCTCTTGCCCGAGTCGCTGCAGCCGAGTTCGACGCCGTCTCGCGGCGGGTGGTTTCTGTTGTCGAATTTGAAATCGGCCATCGCCCGGCCATCAATTGGCTTGATTCTCGCGTCGATGTTTTTCACCACGTTCGCTTTTGCCCAATTCGAGACAACACTCGCTCTGTTGACGAAAAAACTCGGTCTGGCGGACCGGAATAACTTTTACGTCTTCGCGTACATTGGTGTGATCCTCACGCTGAGCCAGGGGATTTTGGTGAGGCGGCTGGTGCCGATCCTGGGGGAATTCCGCATGAGCCTGATTGGAACGGCATTAATGGTGCTGGGCCTGTTGGGCGTGGCCCTGGCGGCTTTGCAGGAGTCGCGGCCGTTCCTTTACGCGGTGATTCCCATTTGCGTTGTGGGGTTTGCGTCGGTCACTCCTTCGCTGCAATCGCTTCTGTCGCGGCGGAGCGATGCTTCGGAGCAGGGAGGCATACTCGGCGTCGGCCAGGGAATCGCGGCTGTCGCGAGAATTCTGGGCCCCGTGGTGGGGATTTCCCTGTTCACCAAAGCGGGCGCCACGTGGCCCTATTGGGGCGGGGCGGCGGTGATGGCCTTTAGCGTCGTTCTAGTTGCCGCGCTACGGACCGGTCCGCCGCTCGAATAATTCGCCTGCGCGTGTTTCATAGCGGCGGTGCGGCCCAGCGGCCGGTCGAATGACAAAAAAAGCCCGCGGCCGGACTGCTCCAACCGCGGACTTTTATGAAAAACGATGGAAGGACCATCGGTTAAGGTCTGTGACCCGGCTCAGGCCGCCGCAGTGGCCAGGAATCTTCTCGAAAACCGAATTGCCCGATAGCGCGCGTACCAGGCGCGCTTCACGCGATTGCTCGAGTGCCTGCGTCTGCGAGTTCCGTCCGCCATGGCTTGACCCTTGCTTCAATGCAGGATTATCGGCCGTGTCGTCGGACGATCCGTAGAAATCAAGAACTACGGCTGTGCGGGCTCTAGCTAACGGGATGTTATTTCGGCCGAATCGGCTGCGGATCACGCGGAAAACACGCCCTTTAGCGGCTTACCGCAAACGGCTTGCGCGCGAGATTCCCGAGTTAAGCATTGCCCAAAAACTCCCGGTTCCAGAGACCGGGCAGACGCCGCGGACCGAGAAGACCCCGTCGACATCTTCGGCCCGGCAAAGTTTTTGGATGCGGCGAAGTGTTGCGCGGCCGCGGCAACATCGGAGAACGACAATCCGGCGAACGGCGGCCGCAAATTTTCAGCGACGGTGGACGGGCCCGTGTGGTTCAACGTGTTGAAAGGACTTAGGGCATTTGCCGGCCTTGGCTTTCCTCAATTTTCGGATTATAGTCGCCGTG
>CAYWOV010000702.1:0-2985 GCA_964459965.1 uncultured Planctomycetaceae bacterium
AGCCACACCGATCGGCGGATGCGTGTCGACTCTCGATGGCGCCGCGTCGGCTTTGACGTTACTTGGCATTGGTTCTCGCACTCAACTACTGCATGGTGTCCGGTCGTTTCAATGGACCACGATAGCCTTTACGAAGCGCCTCGATCGCCAGGCTATGCCATCCGAGGTCACGGAGCTTTTCGATCGTCCTTTCGACGTCGTAGTTGGTCCGCCGCAATTCAAAGCGTCGCTCCAGCGGATAAAAAAGTCCCCAACTTGCCCGCAGATCACCATCCCGGGGCTGCCCGACGGATCCTGGATTCGCAATCAGACCCCCGCCGGCAACCGTGCGAACGAGAGGATAGTGCGTGTGGCCCATGAGTAAAACGTCATTTGCTTTCGGGCGCCAAGGGGGATCCTGGGAATCGTCGGGATAATACCGGCCATTCAGCGGATCATCTGGCGTGCCGTGACAACAAAGAGTTCGCGTGCCGCCAAGCGTCCATTCGCGCATCGGCGAAAGTTCGCTCAGCCACAAGAGTGCTTCGGGCGCAATCGCAAGATCCTGCTCGTTTTCTTTGGCAATTTCCCAATGAACGGTCACTACTGGTGGTTGTTCCACTTCGATCACAAGCTTGTCGTGATTTCCCAATAAGGCGAGGGGATTGAGTTCTCGAACTGCGCGGTAGGTTTCCAAGGCCCAAGGGTAATAACCAAACGTGTCGCCCAGCACGAGCACTGCGTCGGGGTGCTCCCCGGTCATTTCTTCGATAACCGCGTGCAGCGCGAAGCAGTTCGAGTGGATGTCGCTGAAGACCGCCAGTTTCACAGAACGCGCCTCAATAAGGATTCGATCGCCTGCCGTCCGGACTGCTTTGGAGTGTATCCAAGATCGTTTCGCGCTCGGTCGAGCGAAAGTTCCCAGCGATCATTTTCGTTGGGGTCGACACCGTCGAACACGATCGGCGTGCTGCGAAATGCGGCAATTGTCTGGGCCAAGTCGCGCATGCTGAGTGGAACCCCCGAGCCGATATGATAGACACCGCATGCTGCCGGCGACTGCAGGGACTGGAAGACCACTTCTGCCACGTCGGTACACGCCACGAAATCCTGCGAGCGGGCGCCGGAGCCGAACACTTTCAGGGGCTCATTCTTTAGTGCCGCCTGAATCCAAGTCTTCACGACAGTCGCAGGGAGCGACTCGAAAGTCGCTGGAATGGGGCTAGAAACTCGCAAAATGATCGGCGTGAAGCCGTATTCGCGCGCCTGCCGCTGCAGTTGCTCTTGGCTCCAAAGTTTTGTGATTCCGTATGGCGTTGATGGACCTACCGGGTGAGATTCGCTGATCGGCAGTTGTAACGGATGACGGAGCACATTCAGTCCTCCGATCATGACGACGCGACCAATGCCCCGTTCGCCGCTCCAGCGAAAGAGGGTGTCGCTCGCGCGCACATTTGTCTCGAAAAGGACTGAAAGTGAGCGTGCGTCCCCTGAGTCGTCTTTGGCCGCAGCCGCGTGGACAACCGCGTCGAAGGCAGGGAGGTCGTGCAGCACCGATTCGGGATTCGCGGCCAGATCGGCGAAGAGCCAGCGGAGCCTCTCAGAAGAAATTCGCGGCGGTCGGCGAGATATTAAAGTCAACGAATATCCCGCTAGTAGCAGGCGGTTGACGATCTCCGAACCGATAAGTCCGGTCCCTCCGGTGACGAGAATGTGCCCGTTCATTTGGAACCTACCGCAGGAGTTGGTCCACGGGCACGATCACATGTTCGAACGCACGAATCGCCGCGACGTTCGTCCGGTAGTCCAGACGGCCGAACGACTCACCGAAGAGGGCGTTCTGCAACAGGAGATCGACCTCGTTGAATCCCACGTCCGCGCGAATGGGCGTGGTTCCGGAAAAACGCGGATGGATTTCAAAGACGAGGGGCTGTTTTGTCGTTGGGTCGAGTCGCAACTGAATGTTGAGCGGACCGCGGCTGTCCAGACGAAGGGAAAGCTCCTCGCAAAAGGATTGGATTGCGGGCGCTCGGACGATGAACCCTTGCGAGTAACCGGTCGAAATTGCGCAGCGGCGCTCCCCGACATTGGTCGAGGCCAAGAGCGACAGCCCGATCAGCTTGCGGTGCATGACGATACTGTCGATCAGATTTCCCTTTCGATCGCTCAGCACGCCCACCGTGTATTCCTGCTCGCAATCTCCAACGTAGGGTTGGACGCAAGCGCGCGAGCGATCGTCGAAGTGCGGCAATAAACGGCGCAGTTCGTTCTCATCTCGCACGAGATGCAGGCCGCGTGATCCGCCGCTGCCCCGCGTGGGTTTGAGGATGAGTGGAAAACCCCAGCGTTCCGCGATCGATGGCCATTCGGAGACGGGGACTGTTGGAATGGCCGAGTATCCAAGTGCCGCGAGTCGTTTTGCCGTTTCAAATTTGTCGAGCATCAAAGGGAGCAACTCGAGCCGATTCGCGATGATGACTGCGGGAGCGAATAAATCGGCATTCCGCAACAAGACCTCGATCTCGACCTCGGTTCCCGGAATAATCGCGTCGACGCGATGTGTTCCGACGAGCCGCTGGACGGCGGGCACATAGTCGGCTGAATTTGCCAACGGAACGAGCGCAGCCTCGTCAGCTTTGTAGAGACCCCACGCGAATGGATCGGCATCGGCCGCCACGACATGCCAGCGGGCGCGCACTTCCGGCGACGATCGCACGAGCGCGTGGAGGATTCCACTTCCGACGCTTCGCCCGCCGGTCCCTGTGATTAGCACCGTCTTCATTTTGGGTTCCGGGCGAATTCCGAGCGACTTGCTCGATTATCGAGGCACATTGGAAACGGCCGCGTTCAGCTCGCTGGATTGCGAAGTTCCGTTGCCGTCGTTCGACTGGCGACCGTGGATGTATTCCTCAAAGATGTATCGCGGCCGTCCTCTGGCCTCGTCGAAAGTTCGCCACAAGTATTCGCCGACGATGCCAAACGCCATCAGGATCGCCCCCTGTCCGA
>CAYWOV010000703.1:0-2981 GCA_964459965.1 uncultured Planctomycetaceae bacterium
GCCCGCAACCAGAAATTGAGATCGCTTTCTCGGATCATCGAGCGGAAAAACCGCTTCCCGGCGCGGATTTCTCGACCAGCCATACGCGATAAGATCTCGCGGCTTCCACCACCGAATCTCTTCCCAATCCTGCAAATTGTCTTTGAGCCATGTCCGAATCAAGTCGGCGTCGGCCTCGTCCGCGTACTTCATCCACCAAGGATTGACAGCTCCTTTCTTCTTGAACCTTCCCAAAGTCGATCGCTGGGCTCGCGGGCCTCGGTCCGTTTTCGCGGCTCGCGAGACGGGTCTCCCCGCGACGTCCTTCGTCGGGTGCATCGGCTTTGAATCGGAGGACTTTCCGGAGACCGTACCTGCCGGCGACTTCACAACGCTGGCGATCCGAGGAATTTGCCCATCGCCGCTGTCGGGAAGAAGTCTGCGTGCGCCTTGGATGATCAAACCAGTCCATCCTCCCCATTCGTCCCACCACCAATTGTCCCCCCGTGGCACGGCGCGCACGTTGTTGTCCCGAAACACAAAGACGTCGTCGCGAACGATTTGCTTTCCGTGCTCGTCCTTCAAACTGTACTTAAGACGGGCAACTCGGTCCGATTTCTGGAGCCCGGCAAAAGCGACAAGATCATCGTCGACGGCCCTCGCGGGCCACCACTTGAGCTCTTGCCAATCCGCCTGATCTTGGTTCGCCTTGATCCTTGCGCGAACTTCGAGGAGGTCTTGGTCGATTCGATTAGGATCCTTCTTCGCGTGAGGATCACCGAGAGTGGCGGCGATCACCGGCACATTGTGTGGCGACGATCCGAGATCGCGGCGAACGTGATCTTGGCGATCCGATCCCCCAGCAGGACTCGTCTCAGGCTCGAGCATTTTCGAGGGGACGGCTCTTGCAAATCGTGTGCGAAGTTCGTCCTCGGCTCGATCGTCTCGATCCGCATCGGCAACTCGTTGCCCCTCAACCGAGCAGAAGGGATGTATAATCGCAAATCCGATGACGGCCACTGCGGTCATGATCGCGACCACAATCGCGGATCGGATCAGTCGAGCGGGCGAGAAGCGATGACCGGTCAGTCTCGAAAGGAGTTCGAGGAACGGGTCCGCCGGCTCGACGAGGATTTTGAACTTCTCGTTGTGCCCCGGCGGCTGCGGCAAGTGGTGCCGGCATTCGGGACACACCTCGGGAAAATGATCTGCCAAGACGCGGAATCGACGGCGGCAAAGCGGACAACGCCATTTCTTGCGTTGGAAAGCCCGCTCGCTATCGGAGCCGAAGGCGCGCGGTTCCGAAGGGGGGATCGAAATCGGCTCATCGGAGTCCGAATAATACGATGACGGCGGCACGATTCATCGCCCTTCAAATGCACCCGCCCTACCTGCGCGCAGGCTCACGTGCTTTTGTACGGCTATCTTCTAAACCGCTTGCTCCGACAAAGGTTCCGGCGAAAAGTCGAAGAATTACCTCGCTGAAGCAATCCCGCGGGTGTCGCGTTCGTCAAATACCATGCTTACACGGCCGCGTCGCAGGATCAAGAGCGAGAATCGATGCGAATCGTATTTTGAGCACGGCCCGACTTATTTAATCGATCCGTGATCGCTCGTTCTTATCGCCGGCAAATGCCCGCTCGATCCGTGGATCGGGGATGAGCCAAACAAGAGCCACGAAGACGTAGATCGCGCACGCGCTCTCTCGGCTTACAAAGCTCAGCGCGACGGCCGCGGCGTAAAGCAAGGAGCGGTTTGAGATCGGCGAAGGTCGGAGCACCCAGCGGGACTTTCAGCTCGAGCACCATGATGGTGATGAGAATGGCAATCACGCCGTCACTGAATGCCTCGAGCCGCCCGGTGCGCTTGTCGTCCCTTTTCTGCGCGACGCCTACGGCTGGGGGCGGAACGAAGAGACCGTGGCAGGAGCCGGGGGGACCGGCGGCGCGGTGTTTTGGACCGGACTTCCTTCAAATGGATCGAGGCCCGTGCAGCGGATCTCCCAGCCGCCACCGAGAGCACGGTAAGTTTGAATCAAGCCTTCGGCGATCTCGCCGCGGGCCTGGGCAAGCGTGTTCTGCTGCAGCACCAGATTTTGTTCGAGCTGAGTGATCCGCGTGAAATCGACGGTTCCGGCTTTGTATTGCACCAGGCCCAGCGCGACGGCCTTTTGCGCCTCATCGACGCTGTCCGACTGCAGCCGCGTGCGCACTTGGGCTCGCAAGAACGTGACCAGCCCGTTTTCCGCCTCCTGATTCGCGTTGAGGACGGACTGCTGGTACGCAGTAACAAGCTCCTCGAACTTGGCTTTCTGCAGCCGAACGTTGCTCAAGATCCGACCGTAATTCAGGATCTTCCATTGAAATGACGGGCCAATGGTCCCCTGGAAAGCTCCCTGACTAAACAGCTGCGGGAACTGCTCGGCGGCGTAGCCGATCGTGCCGTCGATGGATATGGCCGGATAAAAGTCGGCTTCCGCGACGCCGATCTGTGCGGATTGAGCGGCGGCCGTCCGCTCGGCACGGCGAATATCGGGGCGGCGGCGGAGCAAGTCGGCGGGAATGCCGACCGCCACATCCACTGGCGCGGTGGGAATTGGCGCCTTTCCGAGCCTTGCCTGCAAATCCTGCGGGGGGATTCCCATCAGCACACACAGCCGATTGGCCGTCTGGCGGAGGCTGATCTCCAACTCGGGAATCGTCGCCTCGGTCTGAGCGAGCGTGCTCCGCGACTGTCGCACGTCCAACTCGCTGGTGGTGCCAGCATGAAACCGCGCCTCGACGATCGTCAATGTTTGCCGCTGCAATTCGACGTTAAAGCGAGAGTATTCAATCTGCTGCTCGAGCGTCCTGAATTGGATGTAGTTCGTCGCGACGTCGCCCAAGAGCGTCACTAACACGTCGTCGTAATCTGCGACGGACGCACCCAGGCTGGCTTCGTTCGACTCAATGGCGCGGCGGAAGCGGCCCCAGAAGTCCAATTCCCAAGATAGCGCGAAGCCC
>CAYWOV010000704.1:0-2978 GCA_964459965.1 uncultured Planctomycetaceae bacterium
TTGGACAGACCTATTTCAAAGCGTGATGATGTGGGTGGGCGTGGTCATCTTTCTGGTCCTGTCGCTGCGGGCGGTTCAAGTGCTGCAGCAGCACGAATCGGTCGAAAAGAATCGTCCCGCGATCACGCAGATGAATCCACTTGAATACGCCGGCCGCCGGGCCGTGGAAAAGACGTCGCCGGACTTCGCATTCTGTCCGGGGTACGACGGGCGGCACGAAGGGCGTGCGTTCCTTCCCCTGGGGTTGGCCTTCTCGTTTTTCTGCATCTGGACGTTTGCCGGATTGGGGTCTCCGGCCGGCGTCGTGCGGGTGATGGCGTCCAGCAGTACGACCAACATTCGCCGCTCGATTTATTTGCTGGGTGGTTATAACGCGTTCATCTATCTGCCGCTGGCGATCATCTGCATCTGCGGCCGCGCGCTGATCCCCGATTTGCCGGTGGGAAAGACCGACGACGTTGTGCCCCTGTTGGCCATGAAAGTTACGAGCGGCTTTCCGCTAGGGCAGTTCATCAGCGGCCTGATCCTCGCGGCCCCGTTCGGAGCCGTGATGGCGACGGTGAGCTGTTATCTCGTGGTCATTGCCTCGGGACTTGTCCGCGACGTTTATCAGCGATTCCTGCGTCCGGCTGCGTCGCAAATCGAATTGGAACGTCTTTCACAAATCGCCATGATCGCAGTGGGGGCGATTGCCGTCTTGGCGAACATCCGGCCGGTCGATTATTTGCAGTCGATCGTCGTCTTCAGCGGCACCGGATGCGGTGCGACCTTCAGCATTCCCCTGTTGATGCTTGTCTTTTGGCGGCGGGCGACGGTGGCGGGGATGTTCAGCAGCATGCTCGGCGGGGCCGGGACGATGCTCGCTCTTTATTGGGTCGGCGGAGTGCTCGGCTACGGCAGCAGCCTGATTGGCCAGGCGACGTCGTTTCGACCGTATTTTTTGCTCGGCTTCGATCCGCTCATCTGGAGCCTGGCGGTCTCGGCGCTCGCCGGGGTCGCCGTTAGTCTCGCCACGCGACCATGCGATGATGCCTTAATCGCGAAATACTTCGACGCCGAGGCGAACCCGACCCCTCGACTGGTTGTCGCTGCCAATCCCGCAGAGGCCAGCGCATGAACAGGATTGGCGACCCATGCTAAGCGACCCGCGTTATCGCATCGTCGACTCGAACAAGATCTTGAGCCCGGCTCTCCTTCTCTTTCGCGAGATCATGGAAGAGAACGTCGACGAGATGATTCGGATCGCCGGCCATCCCGCGCGTCTGCGGCCGCACAGCAAGACGCACAAAATGGCGGCCATCACGCGGATCGAACTGGCTAAGGGCATCGTGAAGCATAAAGCCGCGACCTTCGCCGAGGCCGAAATGCTCGCCGAGGCCGGCGCGAAAGACGTGTGCCTGGCCTACAACCCCGTCGGCCCGAATATTGGCCGGGCGGTCGATTTTGTTTCCAAATTCCCAAGTGTCGTGTTCACGGTGACAGCCGACAATCCCTTACAAGCCGCCGCCCTGGGAAGGGCGATGGAGGCGGTCGGCAAAACGATCGGCGTGCTGTTGGATCTCGACGTTGGTCAGCACCGGACCGGAATCGCGATCGGGGATTCGGCCGCGCGGCTCTACCACCAGATCTCGACGACGCCGGGACTGCGAGCGGAAGGCTTGCACGTCTACGACGGCCACGTGCATCAACCATCTCTCGATGATCGGCAAGCAGCGGTCGCCGCCATTTGGCCGGCCGTGCGGGCGTTTCGGGATGCACTCGTGCGCGAGGGGCTGGCCGTGCCGCGGATCGTTGCCGGCGGCACACCCTCGTTCTCGATCTACGCGCAGCTTGACGATCCGACGGTCGAACTCAGCCCGGGCACCTGCGTCCTCAACGATGCCGGCTACACCCAAGCGTATCCCGATCTCAAGTTCCAGCCCGCGGCGGTGCTTTTGACCCGCGTCGTCAGCCGGCCGACGGCGGACCGTCTGACGGTCGACCTGGGAACCAAAGCCGTCGCGACCGACTCGCCCTCGGGAAAGCGAGTCGTCTTTCCCGCACTGCCCGAGGCGACACACGTCGCACACAACGAGGAGCACCTCGTTCTCGAGACCTCAAGGGCATCCGAGTTTCAGCCGGGGGACGAGCTGTTTGCGGTGCCGCGGCACGTCTGTCCGACCGTGGCCCTGCACAAGGATGTTTACGTAATCTCGTCCGGCAAACTGGTCGACCGCTGGGAAGTCACCGCCCGCGACCGCCGACTGACGATTTGAACGCGCGGACGAAATCGATGAGTGGCTCAATCGAATCAGTGGCCGGGGGACGTTTGCAAACTGGAATTGAGCGTCTCGACGCGCTGCTCGGCGGCGGCCTGATTCCCGGTACGCTCGCGGTCGTCGTTGGCGCGACGGGTATCGGAAAAACGCAGCTCGGATTGCAGTTCGCGCGTCAGGGTCTGGCACAAGAGGGGCAAACCGGCATTCTGTTCGATCTGACGTCTCGCGGTGATTCGCAAAATCACGGCGAATACGCCCGGCGGCTGTTTGGCTGGGATCTTCGCGTGCGCTCGGCTGATGATCCGGTCGAACCGACGTCCGTTTGGGATTCCGCCCGGGCTCGCACAGACTATCTGCATATCTTCGAGCGGAGCGGGCGCCGTGTGTCAATCGCCGATCTCGAACAGGAAGAATGGCGGCGGTGGAAAATCGAATTGGCCCAAAAACTGGAACGCACAATCGCGTTCTTTTACGGAAATTTCATAAACGGCGTCCGGCGCTGCGTCGTTGACGGTATCGAGCCCGTTGAACGGGCTAGCGATTCGTTCCAATTTCACATTTTCGACTACCTTTACCATCAAATATTGCGGAAAGAATCGGAATGGGTGGCCCGCGATCTGTTCCGCGCCAGTTTCCGGGTTAATGAGGTGCTGGTAAACACGCACGGGTATGACCAAAGTGCGATCGGCTGCGTGCTCCTGTGCACGTCTCGGGACGTGA
>CAYWOV010000705.1:0-2977 GCA_964459965.1 uncultured Planctomycetaceae bacterium
CGACACTTTCCAGAATTTCGACTGGAAGTTGGCCCGCGGCCAGCAACCGGGGCGGAAGCGGCTCTATGCTACCGAGCAGACAATCGTGTGGCAAGCAGTCCAATTGGAGGTTATTATCGCGAAAATGGCGGCCGCAAAGACCTATTCTGATGATGATCTTCTCGCGTATCTCGATGAGATGCTCCCGGCCGATCGCATGACGGTCCTCGAGGCCGATCTGCGTGCCGACGAAGCCCTTCGCCTGCGCGTTGCATCAGTGGCTCACCGCCGCGATCAGGGAGTCCATTCGGTCGGTGAGATTTGGCGACGCCTGCGTCTCAGTTGTCCCTCCCGTAGTCAACTGGGCAGCTTCCTGCTTGGCACGCTGACCCCGACAACGACCGAGTACATCGAGTTTCACCTGCGGTCGGTCGGCTGTCGTCTCTGTGCGGCCAATCTTCACGACTTGGAACGATCGATGAAATCGACCCCCGAAGCGACGGATCGCCGCCGGCGATTTTTCGAGTCGTCTGCCGGCCACTTGCGCGATCTGAGTTCGGGACGCCGGTGATAAAGGCACGAGAGACTTCGATCCTCCAAGCCGATCTTGTCGCCGCAGCGCGATTCCGCTAGGTTTTGGGCGACATCCGACGCGCCTGGTTGCAAAGCGCGATGTTTGGCCGGCTCGGCCGGTCCCGCAGGGAGGCGGTGATGGAGTTGATGAAACGCGTGGCTGCAACGGGCTTTGCTGTCCTGTTCGTTGTCGGCGTTCTCGTCGGCCTGCATCAATTGGTTCATGCCGTTCACGGTCGCAGCAGCGGACTGTCGGCCGCACGAACCAATCTTCCCGTATTAAGACCAGAGGCAGGCAGTCAAAAGCACCCATTCGACAACGATACGACGCAACCGTGGACATGGAACGAACGGTTCGACCCGCAGGGTGTCGCATTGACGGGCGATTTCGACTCGCAGACGGGCGACGAGGCACGGGCGCGGATTTGTCAACAAGCTGTCGACACTAAGCCGGTCGGGGGTCAAATTCCGCCGGCTCCCATGCCCTTGGCAGCACCGCCGAACGCTGTGCCTCTTCCTCCCGCAGGAGACGATTGGTCTCCTTCGACCGGACCTTCGAGACAGGTCCTTCCGCCGCACGAGCGAGCGCCGCGAGACCCGCGACAGCCAGTCTCATCCGGACGACGCATCATCGACAAAGAACTTCCTAATTCGAGCACAGAGGAACGAGAGCTGTGGCACGAGACGATGAAGGATGTGCCACCGAACGATCTACGGGAGCTGCTGCGGCTCCGCGCCCAGCTTGGCCGGATATCACGACCGTTCGGAGATAGTCGCCACCCAGCCGGCCCGCCCTTTCTGCTGGCGCCGGGCTCGGCAGCGATCGGCGGCGTTCCAAACGATGGGCAATTGAGTAACAGTTCCGCGCCCGCCTCGGGCGACCCAGATCCTGGTCGCCTCCTTTCTGAAACGATGGCGGGCATCGCCAAGGCGCGCAAGGTCATCCTCAATAACATCGCCAATGCTCGAACCAACGGATACAAACGCCAGATGATTGCTTTTGAGAGTTCGGTCGATCGGCCGATGACTCCGTCGCCTGATGGATCGCTTCACTTCACGTTCGGCGCATCTGTCGACGCCGGCGCTCGGTTGGCACCGCTCGTCGCCGATATGGCCGTCGGAAAACTGGTCCCCACGACTCGGCCGCTTGACCTGGCAATCGACGGCCCAGGACTTTTTCATGTCGTCGAAAAGCAGCAAAGGCGAGACGGCTATACGCGGCGCGGTCGTTTCACGACCGATGCGGCCGGACAACTCATGCTGGCCGCCGCGGGCGGTGAATGGGTTGTGCAGCCCACAATCACCGTCCCTGCCGAGACCATGGGCGTCGAGGTCGCGGGCGACGGGCAAGTGCGAGGGTGGGATGCCCGCAAGAACTCCTTTGTTTCGCTCGGAACGATTCGGACGGCTTGCTTTGAAGGCTCGAACGCCTTAGCGGCCACCGACGGCACAATCTTCGCCCCCGCCGCCGGCATTGCGCCCGAAATGCTGTCGCCCGGAACGAACGGCCACGGGTTTCTTCGCCAGGGCTGTCTGGAGGATTCGAATGTCGACGTGCGACAAGAACTCGAAGAACTCGCTCGCCTTGCCGCGCAGGCTCAAGCATTAGAGCAGGCGGCGAGGCTGTTGCAGCCCGGTCCTGGTGGTTTCCACATCCCAGCAGACGCAGCATCGCTGCCGCCGAGCACGGCGTTCCCGCCCGCGCGATGATTTGAACCGCTTAATGCCAGTCTTGCCGCTCGTCATCGCTGTCTTCGATCGCGGCTTTGCAAACGGGTGAACGCGACGCCTAGAATGCCCGCAAAGCATTCGAACGTGAGCCATCCTTGTTAGAAGTCGATATGGTCATCAATTGGGAACCGCTGCGCGAGATTCTGCACTCGAATCAGCGATTCGTCCTCTCCAGCCATGTGCGTCCGGATGCCGACGCACTTGGGTCGGAATTGGGACTGGCCGCCATTCTGGAATCTCTTGGGAAGGAGGTCCGAATCGTCAATCCATCGGCGATTCCCCAGACTCTTCAATTCCTCGACCCGGCGGGGCGAGTCCTGAAAATCGGCGACTCCATCAAGCCCGAAGCCCTGATGGAAGCGGACGTGCACATCGTCGTCGACACGAGTTCGTGGGCCCAATTGCAGGATGTGGGACACGTTTTTCGGCGGACTCCCGCTCGAAAAATCGTCATCGACCATCATGCCAGCAGTGATGACCTCGGGGCGCTCGAATTTAAGGATGTCCAGGCGGAAGCTACAGGTGTTCTCATTTTGGAAATGGCCGATGCGCTCGACCTCACGATTCCGCCGGCCGTCGCGATGCCCCTCTTTTGCGCAATCGCCACCGACACGGGCTGGTTTCGTTTTGCCTCGACGCGCGAATCGACATTGCGCGTGGCGGCGCGGTTGATTGACCTCGGTGCCCGGCCCGA
>CAYWOV010000706.1:0-2976 GCA_964459965.1 uncultured Planctomycetaceae bacterium
CGGTCGACGAGGGAGCCGCGTCCATCATCGACCTGGCAACGCTCACCGGTGCGTGCGTGGTCGCCCTCGGAGAAGACATCGTCGGCGCCTTCACCAACAATCAACCCTGGTGCGACCAGGTTTTGGCGGCGGCCAAACGGGCCGGGGAAGACGCCTGGCAACTGCCCCTGGTCGACGCCTATGCCGACCTGCTCAAAAGCGATGTGGCCGACATGAAAAACACCGGCGGCCGACCGGGCGGAGCCATCACGGCCGCCAAGTTCTTGGAGAAGTTCGTCGACAAAAAGCCCTGGGTGCACCTCGACATCGCCGGCCCGGCGTTCGCCTCTTCGTCGAAACCGTACCGCGAAGGGGGCGGCACGGGCGTCATGCTCCGCACTCTGGTCGAAGTCGCGGCCGCTTACGGCAAATGACCCAGCTTGCGGCCCTATTGGACACTTGGAAACCAATAGACCATTTGTGAACCGCGCGATCGTTTTCGAAGACTTTTTTGGGGTGTTTTGGGACTTTTTTGGCTTTTTTGGGGCGCTGAAAAGGGCGCAGGGGTACCCCAAAAAAGCCAAATAAGTATTTTTTCTCCTTTGCCTATTCCCTCGAATCCCTAACTGCCGGACAATTCTCTCAATTCGCTGCTGTCCGGTTGACGCAGGAAGGCCGTCGGCACAAGCCGCGTTTCCGCCGCTCCGCGAGTCGACCGAATCGCACAGCAGAAGCGATAACCGCGCGCCGGGCACCCGTCCCGTGCCGCCCTACCTGAACGCGCGCTGAATTTTTGCCTTTTTAATTGACATTCCTACTCGACGACTATAGATCTAGATTTAGTCGAGAGGAGTCCTCTTCAATTCCGGCGAGCATTCACGATGACCAAACGAGGAAATGGAAAAGCGGATCTTCCGGAGCTGTCTCGCCTCGAGCTCTCCGTCATGGCGACCGTGTGGGAGCTGGGCGATTGTTCGTCGGCCGAGGTGATTGCCGCGTTCACCAAACGCCGACGCCTCGCCGTCACCACCATCCGCACGGTGCTCGCCAACCTCCGCAAAAAGGGCTACCTCGAACCGATCCCCACGATCGAACGCGGTTTTCGCCTGCGGGCACGCGTCACGCGCGACGCCGTCGCCGGCCGCACGCTCCGCGGTCTGGTGGGCAGCCTGTTCGGCGGCTCACCGCGACAAGCCATCGCGCATCTCTTGAAGGACGAACGATTGAACGAAGCCGAACTCGAAGAAATCCGCCGCCTATTGGATGAACACAAGTAGATCCCGCTTGCCGAGCGGGAGACTGAATTTGCGTCCGCCCTATGTGACGGGACATGCCGAGCAACGAAGGGCAAACACAAATGAACGCCGTTCAAATCAGCACGATCGATTCGCTGCGTGCCTTCTTGACCGTCATCGCCGGCCATCCACTGCTGGAACGGCTCTTTTTCGCCAGCGTGGAACTCGCCATCCTTGCCCTGCTTGTGTTCGCCGTCATCCGCGTGGCACGCATCCGTTCGGCGCGCTTGGCCTCGCTCTTGTGGCTGTTGGTGTTGGCCAAGCCGATCGTCTCCCTGGTGATCGGCAGTCCGCTCCCGCTAGTTCGCATGCCGCTTCCTGAACCGGTTGTTGCCGCTCCAGCGCCGACCCTTGAAATCAAGACGGAACAGGCCGCTCCGCCGACCTCCCCCGTCCCCGTTCAGGCCGACGACCAGCAGCCCGTCGCGAGCAACATCGATCAGGAAGCCGGCGCGCCGGAAATGGTCCAGCAGCCTCCCGTTGATCTTCCGAACGTCCCGACAGTTCCGCAGCCGACCGTCTCACCTGCCGCGACGCCGACACCGGCGCTGCTGCCAGCAACTCCGACCCCGTCGAAACTGCCGACGATCGTCCTGACGATTTGGCTCAGCGGCGTGGTCCTGCTCGCCGGACGTTCGCTCATCGATCGAATCCGCGTGCGGCGGCTCGTGCGCGGCGGACGGATGCCGGACGCCAATCTCGCGGCCCGGTACGCCGCGGTCGCTTCGCAACTCAGACTCAAGCGGCTCGTGCCTCTGCGGGTGACATCGGATCTGGAAGGTCCGGCCCTTGTCGGTTCAATTTTTCCGACCGTGCTCATTCCCGACTGGCTGGCCGCCGACGCCCAACAAAACTCGAATCATACCCGCCTCGATTGGGCACTCCGGCACGAGCTGATGCATTGGAAGCTGCACGACCCGCTGGCCGGCCTCATCCGCGAAGTGGCGCAGCTGCTGTTCTATTTCCACCCGGCCGCCTGGTGGGCCGGCCATCGCTGGGAAGTGGCCGCCGAGCAGGCGTGCGACCGGGCCATCGTGACCAACGCGGCCGATTCGCTCGACTACGCCGAGCAACTCTATGGCATCCTCGTCGGCATGCAGGGCCGCGTCCGCGCCCGGATTGGCACCGGCCTCTTCGCCACGCGCACGCAGATCGGCCAGCGGATCGCCGCCCTGCTCAACGGACCGCGATCTGCACCGCATTTGAGCGCCCTGGCAATCGTGATCGTGATTCTCACCGCGGCAGGCACGCTCAGCATCGGCGGCGCGTTTGCCGAAAAGACGACCCTATCAAGCCCGGAGAAGCCCGACTCCGGCGAGGTCGCAACAGCGTTCATCAAATCCCTCGACACTCCGGCAAACGATGTCGAGACGCGCAGTGAAGTCACGGACGGCCCAGGGGAGCTGCACGACACCGTTGTCCAGCCAATCAACAACACGAGGCGGGATGCGAAACTCGCAGTCGCCGCTCCAACGACGTCAGGAACAAAAGTCCAAACAGAACCAGTCGCTTCGACTTTCCAGCCTGGCACGGCTCGCGAGGCCGCCGCACAAACAACGGACAAGACCGCCGGCCATAATGTGGTCCACGGCCGCGGTCTCTTGCCAGACGGCAAGCCGGCTCGCGCGGCGAAAGTCTCGCTCGTGCGATTCTATTGGAAGAGCGGAAACCACGTCTCGTGGGAACAGCTTGCCAGCGCTTC
>CAYWOV010000707.1:0-2976 GCA_964459965.1 uncultured Planctomycetaceae bacterium
AACCTTTACGAAGACCTCGGCGATTTCAACCGAGCCATCACGGGTTATGGACGTGCGCTCAGGGTCACTCCGCAATTGGCGGCCGTTCAATTCAATCGATCGCTGGCCCTGTTGCGGCAAGGAGAACTTGCGGCCGGGTGGGACGAATACAAATCGCGCTGGCGGCACAACAACAAGCCGCGTGTCTTCGCGGAACCGGAGTGGGACGGCTCACTTTCTCCGGAGAAGACGATTCTCGTTTATAGCGAGCAGGGCGTCGGCGATGAGATCATGTTCGCCTCCTGTTTCGCCGAAGTCATCGAACGGACCAAACAGTGCTCAATTGAATGCGAACCGCGGTTGATGCGGCTGTTCGCCAGATCATTTCCGAGCGCGCGTTTCTTCCCGCGCACGGGTCTTACGGATCCGTCCCAAGTGCGGGACATTCCCGCTTTTGACATGCAGATTGCCGCGGGCGGCGTGCCGGGCCGGCTGCGACGCAGCTTCGACACGTTTCCCACGCACCCCGGCTATCTCGTTCCGGACTCCGAGCAGGTCGCAAAATGGCGGTCCCGCTTTGAGCGGCTGGCGGCGGGGATGGTCGTCGGCATTTCGTGGCGCGGTGGTAAGGACGCGCCGACGCGCAGGCGACGTTCAACATCGTTGGCGCAGTGGGCACCCCTGTTCCAGGTCCCGGGAATCGCTTTCGTCAACTTGCAGTACGGCGACCATCAGGCGGAAATCGAACAGTGCGCGCGCGATTCCGGTCTCACGCTTCTCGCATGGGCGGACTCGGACCCCCTGGCTGAACTCGACGGCTTTGCGGCGCAGATCGCCGCGCTCGATCTGGTCATTTCCGTCGACAATGCGAGCGTCCATTTGGCCGGTGCCTTAAACACGCCGGTTTGGACGCTCCTTCCGTTCGCCAGCGATTGGAGGTGGTTCAACGAACGCGAAGAGAGCCCGTGGTATCCGAGTATGCGGTTGTTCCGACAGGCTTCGCCCCGTGAAATGGCCCGTGGCGATTGGAATGAAGTCTTTGAGCGTGTGAGGCGGGCCCTCGAAAGCTATGCCGCCGAGCGCGCCGACGAGCAAAACCATCGTGCTGCCCGCCTCCAGAAGGACTCGCGTCTTCCCGAGGCGATTCAGTGCCGCCTTCGCGCCGCGGCTTTGCGCCCGACTCATGCCGAGACATTGAACAACCTCGGCGTGGAATGGAAGGAGGGGGGGCGTTCCGATCTGGCGATCGCAGCTTATCGGAAGGCGATTGAGGCTCAACCGGGGCTCGCGCTCCCCTGGTTCAACTGTGGAAACTCCTACCGGGACGACAACCGTCTGCTCGAAGCGGCCGAGTGCTATGAAGAAGCCCGGCAAAGAGACCCCTCCAATCCGCAAATCCTGGTGAACCTATCAGTCGCTCTTAAGGACCTGCGGCGGCTCGACGACGCGATGGCCCGCTTGCAAGAAGTCCTCCACGCCACGCCGGATCTCCCCGCGGCGCGATTCGACCGCTCTCTCATTCTTCTCCTCCGCGGCGACTTGGGGCCCGGTTGGGACGAATACGAATGGCGGCTGAAACACGGTCCTCCGCCTGGCGAAGAACCAATCGGCTCAAACCGGTGGGACGGCACATCGCTGGAAGGCCGCTCAATTCTCTTGCTCTCGGAACAAGGCATCGGCGACCAGGTGATGTTCGCATCTTGCCTGCCACAAGTGGCGAGCAAGGCGGCCGGCTGTTTCGTCGAGTGCGACCCGCGATTGGTTCGGCTCTTTGCGCGGTCCCTGCCCAATGTGACCCCAATTGCGAAGTCCGCCGATCGTTCGGCCGAGTCCCCGGCCGTGCGATGCGACGTCTTCGATTTCGTGGGAAGCCTGCCGCGATATTTCCGCCGCAGGCTTGAGGATTTCCCCGCGGCGGCAGCCTATCTCAGGCCGAAGCCGGATCTGGTCGCGAAGTGGCGATCGCGGTTCGCCCGACTCGGCAGCGCTCTGAAGGTGGGAATTTCTTGGCGCGGAGGAAAAGACGGCCAAACGCAACGGCAGCGCTCGATCCCGCTCCAGTTCTGGAGACCGGTCGTCCAAGTTCCCGGAGTTCGATTTTTCAACCTGCAATACGGGCCCGGCGCCGCCGATGCGGCCGCATTTCGCGATCGATTCGGCATCCCGCTCGACGACGGCACCGATTGTGATCCCCTAGTCGATCTCGATGATTTCGCGGCCAAGCTTGCGGCGCTCGACCTTGTCATCTCAGTTGATAATTCGACCGTCCATCTGGCCGCCTCGATCGGCTGCCCGGTTTGGACCTTGCTGCCCTTCTGTTCGGATTGGCGCTGGATGCTGGAACGTGAAACGACTGCCTGGTATCCGACGATGCGACTGCTCCGCAGTCGCGGTCTCGAAGGCTGGCCCGAGCTCCTGCAGCGCACGGCACGCCTGCTTACCGCGGCGACATTTGCCCGGCAAGAATGAATGATGAATCAATCAGCGTAAATTCTAGTCTGATTCACCCTTCTCTTTCCGCCTCTGCCGGTTTTACCGGAAACGCCGTCAGGGCGTCCCCGAGCGCGATCCCCCGGGCGGCCGTGTTGCGATTTCGCTGCATTTCGATCCGGGCCGCAATGCGTGGCCTAAGTTTGACTGCCCGGCTGATAAGTTGGCGGCAGTCTATGCATCGGATCAAGCGAAGTCTCGTCCCCACATTGCTGTTCCTCGCGGCATTTGCGGCCATGGCGTTGGGGCTTTCGGTTCTCAGAAAAAGTGGGCGGCCAACAGGTTCGGTCGAAGCCAACGAGACGGCCGAGCCGGACGGGCTTGAGCGCGAGCCAATCAGTCCCCTTCCTCGAACAATCGAATTGGATTCCCGAAAAGTCGAGTTGGGCCGGCGTCTCTTCCACGATAAGCGGCTTTCGGCGGACAACAGCGTTTCCTGCGCGTCGTGCCACAACGTTCGCGAAAACGGCGCCGACACTAAAGTCCGATCCACCGGCATGGGAGGTA
>CAYWOV010000708.1:0-2974 GCA_964459965.1 uncultured Planctomycetaceae bacterium
GCCGCCTGCCTCGCAGCAAGGCGATAAATATCCGCAGGACTTTGCCGGTGAAATCCGGATCGATTCGGTCGCCCCGCTGGGAACTCGCTATTGGCGCGTTTCGACATCACAAGGGACGACACCGCTCAAGAAGTTTGTGGTCGGCGATCTGCCGGAAATCGTCGAAGAGGAAATCGACGGCGATCCGATCCCCACAGCCGTTACGCTGCCGGTCACGATCAACGGCCGGATCTTCCCTCGCGAAGATGTCGATTTGTGGACTTTCGCCGCGTCCAAGGGCGACGTGGTGAGCTGTGAAGTGTGTGCGGCCCGCATCGGCTCCCCTCTGGAAGCCCATTTAGAAGTTCACGGCCCAGACGGCCAGTTAATCGCGGAGAATTCGGCCGTCCCCGGCCCGGACGCCGGTCTGCGATTCAAGGCGCCGGTCGCGGGGCGCTACGAGCTCCGCATCTGCGATACGGCATTTCGAGGGAGCCAGGATTCGGTCTATCGGCTCACCGTCACTCGGGGGCCGGTCATTGACGGGGCGTATCCTCTTGGAGGCCGTCGCCACAATCCGGTCGAATTGCATCTGATCGGAGCCAACCTCGCCACTGAATATCTACGCGTAACCCTGCCCGACCGGGATACTTCTCCATTTGTCGTTCATCCTCAATTTGGCCGCGGCACTTGGGGCGACGTGAGGCTCGAGTTGAACGATCTTCCAGAATACCTTGAGGAAACGGCCCCATCGGCTGCCGGCGGCGTACATATGGCGACGGTGCCGGCGGTTCTCAATGGCCGCATTCTGCATCCGGGCGAGGTCGACGTTTGGCAGGTCACCGCGCACAAGGGAGAGAAACTTCTGCTCGATCTGCGCGCGGGCCGCTTGGGCTCGCTCTTGGATTCGGTCCTCACGGTTCTCGATTCGTCAGGCAAGCGATTGGCCACATGCGACGATATGGCGCCAGGCGAAACCGACTCGCGGCTGACGTGGAACGTGCCGGCTGACGGAACGTATCGCCTCCGCGTGGAAGACCGGCTTCCTTCCCGCGGGGGTCCGCAATACTCCTATCGCCTGGACGTCGAACGCACCGCGGCCTCTCCCGATTTCCGCCTGCAGCTGGCGACGGACGCGATCAATGTCGAGCGGGGTCACGAGGCCCGTTTGATCGTGACGGCCGAACGCATTGGGGATTTTCGGGGCTCCATCGCGCTGGCGATCGACGGTCTTCCAGCCGGCGTGCGGGCGACGGCCCCGGCGATGGCCGGGCGAGCGTCGAAGGCCGAAATCGTGCTCAAGGCAGATGCAACCGCACGCGTCGCGACGACTGAGGTGACTGTTCGCGGATGTGCGTCCATCGCAGGCAAGACTGTGACGCGAGTAGCGGTCCTGCCGACCGAGCCCGGCGACTTGCCGATTGAACGGGTTGCCGTCGCAGTCGCCGTTCCGACCCCGTTCCAATTCACCGCCAGTTACGACCAGGCGTACGCGCCGCGCGGCTCCGTGCAGGTGAGGCATTACCGACTGACTCGGAATGGTTACGCGGGGCCTCTGAAGATTTCGCTGGCCGACAAGCAGTTCCGCTATAAGCAGGGTGTCAGCGGTCCGACTGTTGTCGTTCCGTCGGGGGCAGATCAATTTGATTATCCTCTGACGCTTGCCCCCTTCATGGAGATCTTGCGGACGAGCCGGACCAATCTGATGGCGACTGGAATCGTCAAAGATCCCGACGGCACGACGCACCCCGTGATTTACACAACGGAACAGCAGGACGAGCAAATCGTCGCCATCGTCTCGCCGGGGCGATTGGCTGTCAGTCTGGATCCGGCTTCCGTCGAGGCGGAGCCGGGCAAGTCCGCCGCGGTCGGCGTGCAAGTAAACCGGGACAAAGGCCTTTCCGGCGAAGTGCGGCTTGAATTGATCTGCCCAAGCCACATCGCCGGCATCAAGGCATCGCCCGCGACGATTGCTCCCGGTCAAACGACAGGCACGTTGCGAATTGCCTTCGCGCGCGGCGCGATGGGTCCCTGCAATATGCCCCTGACAGTACGGGTAACGGCTGTTGACAGCCGAGGCTATCCCGTCGTCGCCGAGGCGCCGATTTCGGTCGCGTTGCCGCACTAATTAGTGCGAAATGCAGGGCCGCCCGCGCTCTAGTGAGCGGTGGCACCCGCTTCTACCGGGGCTGTTACGGCAGCGGTTGGTGCCGCCGCGTGGGCTTCCTCGACCGGTTTAAAGAGCATCACCATCGCCGCGCCAACGACCGCGAATCCAAGTCCCAAGAAGAACTTCCAATCAGGAAGAGTTTTCACGGGGTGGAAGTAGTAAATCGTGGCCAACGTATTAATGATCGGCGCTCCGGCGAAGACGAGCGGCGCAACGTAAATTGCGCCACCGGCTCCCGCATTCGTTGCGGCAAAAATCACGAACAACGCTCCCAGAGCGCCGGCGACTCCTGAGACGATGCCCCACAGGATGGGAATAGCCTTGAAGTTCGGGGTCCCCCTGGCGGTCGGGTCATAATTCATCACGAAGATCAGCACCATGGGCACGACCACGGCGACAAGAAAATACGCGACGCCGACGAACAAAAACGCCCGCAGATTGCTTTGAAGCTTCGTTGCGGCACCGTGCACCAACGGAACATAAACCCCCCAGCAAATCGCCGCCCCGGCCACGAACAGCAAGACAGTCAGCCACTTCTGCATTGCGTTTTTCCCTTTTAGTTCAAGGAGTTTCCACTACGAAGACACGAGGACGCCAGGTTACGACTTTTGTCTCTCACGGGTGTCATGGTGCCATCGCGGTGAACCAATTTTTGGCAAGCTGGCAGCTTGCCCTACGTACGTCCCTCATTTTAGCGGTCGGCAATTGGACCTGCATCTATTCCGAACGGAGTCCCTCGAGGATGCGCGTTTTGGCCGCCTGGATCGATGCGGCCAACGCGGCCAGCATGCCGACCACGAAGACAATCGCCAAGATGAACGCCAG
>CAYWOV010000709.1:0-2973 GCA_964459965.1 uncultured Planctomycetaceae bacterium
TGATCGTATCGATGGCGACGGCCGTCTTTCCCGTTTTCCGGTCACCGATAATCAGCTCGCGCTGTCCGCGGCCGATGGGGGTCATGGCGTCGATGGCCTTGATACCGGTCTGCAGAGGTTGTTTGACCGGTTGGCGGGCGGCAATTCCCGGAGCGATCGTCTCGACGGGGCGTCGTTCGTCGGTGACAATTGGCCCCTTGCCGTCCAAGGGATTGCCGACGGGGTTAACCACGCGGCCGATGAGGGCTTCGCCGACTGGCACTGACAGCAACGCGCCGGTCGTCTTAACCTCGTCTCCCTCGGAGATTTCCAGGTAATCGCCCAGGATGATCACGCCAACCGAGTTTTCTTCGAGGTTGAAGACCAGGCCGCGGACCCCGTTGGAGAATTCGACCATTTCGCCGGCCATGGCCGTCGAGAGACCGTAGCACCGGGCGATGCCGTCGCCGACTTCCAAGACGCGCCCCACTTCGCTGGTGGCGAGCTGTCCGCGGAAGTCTTCAATCTCCTTCTGGAGTACCGAAGCGATCTCGTCCGCTTTGAATTTCATGGAGGCTCCTCTGCTTTAAACGCTCGCGAAGCTGCTTGATGCGCATCGCCAGCGAACTGTCGTATACGGTGTCGCCGACCCGAATCACGATCCCGCCCAACAGCGACGGATCGACTTGAGTTTCGAGGATCGGTTCAAATGGCAGTGATTCGGCCAGCCGCGTGCGGATGCGGCTTTCGGCTTGGGCATCAAGTGGGCGGGCCGAGATCACTTGAATGCGGCGGCGGCCACGGCGGATTTCATCGCGGACCCGTGCCTCCCGCAGGATGGCGGGCAGCAGATCGAGCCGGCCGTGGCGCGCCAGGACTCGCAGAAAATTCGTCACAAGTTCGGAAGCCCGCGGGGCGATGACCCGATCGATGAGACGGATCTTTTCGTCCCGACCGATGACGAGCGAGTTGAAAATTTCATGCAAGCCGGCAACCTTGAGCAACACGTCGTCCACAAACGACCCAAGCTCTTCCAGTGCCGATTCCGTGCCGCCCGCTGAAGCGGCATCCAGAAGCGCGTCGGCATAGGTGCGCGCGATGGCCTGCGCGGAGGGATCCTCCATCACAGAACCAATACGCGCCAGGTCGGCTTTCTGGTCAGACATTCGGGAAATCTCAACCCCGCGGAAACTGGGCCAACGCCTCGTCGATAAGTCGATCCTGGTCCGCACCGGTCAGGCTGCGGCCCAAGACATGCTCGGTCGCGTGTGCGACCTCGGTGGCCATCACGTCGAACAAATCCTTAAGCGCCGCATCCCGGGCCCGGCCGATTTCGTGCAGCGCGCGTTGTTTGGCCGCTTCGGCCTCCTTTTGCGCCTCGCCGACGATTTCCTGCTTCGCATGCTCTGCGTCGCGGCGACCTTCGGCCAGAAGGGCGCGGACCTCATCCTGAACTTTGGCCATCGTTTTCGCATGCTCCGCCAGCATCCGCTCCGCCTCGATGCGGGCCTCTTGGGCTGCCGTTATGTCGTCGCGGATTCGCGATTCCCGCTTGTCGAGCGCGGCAATCAGCGGCTTCCAGGCGAACCGTCCCAGCAAGAAGATGAAGATCACAAATGTGATCCCCGACCACATCGCCAAGTCGGCCTTGAAATCGAGAGGGACGCCTTTGTGCGGCTCCTCGGATTCTGCCGCGGTCTTGCCGTGTGCGGGCTCTTCCGCCGCACGGCAAATATCTTCCGCCGCCACAAAACTCAAGAAAACCGCACATCCGACGACAAACGCACGGCAAAACTTGCGCATCGATTGACCTCGTGCACCAAAACCCGGACCGCCAAAAGGCAACCGATTTACGGGGTGGTTACCGGCCACGCCGCGCCGTTGCCGCCGATGCAAATAATGAGGGCGAAAAACGTAACGCCTTCAATCAGCGCGGCCGCAATGATCATCGCCGTCTGAACCTGGCCAGCCACCTCAGGCTGACGCGCCATGCTTTCGACGGCCGACGAGCCAATTTTTCCGATGCCATAGCCGGCACCGATGATGGTCACGCCGGCACCGATGGCACCGGAAAAGTGGACGCCACCCTCGCCGACCGCCAGCGCGGGAAGCGCGAGCGCCAGAAATACGCCGATTGCCAATGCGCCAATTTGCACAGTTTGCTTCACGTCACCTTCTCCTCAAGCATTCTTCTCGGTGTGGTCACCGCCGCCACGCGCGGTCAGTCAATTTTGTCAACCTTTTACCGCCGCCACGAGCGGCTTTTAATCTCGCAAAAGCCGCCACGCGCGGCCGCCGCGATTCAAGTCGTCAAGCGAATCGGCGGGCAAGTCCCGGCCGCTCGCAATAATCAGCTCTTGCTCAGTGCGGGTGCACTGCCATTCCAATAAACAACGTTGCCAAAAAGGCGAAAATATAGGCCTGCACAAATGCGAATAGTAGTTCCAGAGTGCCAACGAAGATCTGCCCGAAAATGCTCGATGGCACGACCACGTAATAAAGCCACGAGCTGCTGCTATGAGCCGCGATCGCGATAAACAGCATAATGACGGCGACCACCGTGTGGCCGCCCATCATGTTGGCGAAGAGACGAATTGCCAACACGCCGTGTTTAATGACAAACCCAGCCAACTCAATGATCCAGATGACCGGCACCAAAATCACTTTCATCACGGGCGACAGATCCATTGACGGTGCCAGCGAAAGCCAAAAGCCGGCGAAACCCGAACGCTGAGTCCCGTAGAAAATGACGGCCACAACCGTGACGGCAGCGAGCGCTCCCGTCACGTTGATCTCACCCGTCGGCGAGCCGAGCCATGGAAAGGCGCCCAGAAGATTGCAGACCAGCACATAAAAGAAGCACGTCCAAACATACGGCAGGTACTTGTCGGCGGGATGGCTGGATTCGACATGTGCGGGCGAGTGGGCCGGCTCGTGAGCGTGCTCGTGTTCTCCGTGCTCGTGATGCTCTCCGTCACCGATCGTGGGACGGAC
>CAYWOV010000710.1:0-2970 GCA_964459965.1 uncultured Planctomycetaceae bacterium
CCTTTGTCGAGAACACGACGTGCAAGAGACAGCTCACGAACGAGTGCATGGGAAACTCCCCGGTCTTGTCGAGGGGTGAGCGGCTACCGAAGACGCCTGTCGTCCCTAGCGGGAATTGGTCGATCGCAAGGCATGCTAACCCCACGATGAATCGTGGGGCTATTCTCTGTCGCCCTGCGGGCTTTTATTGAAAGCCACGGAGCCAATCACGCGATCGCAGATTTCAGTCCCGTTAGGGACACCCGATAATAGCCCATTGCTTCAGCAATGGGTGCCGTCTTGGCTTTTACGTTCACTCCCGAGTCGCTTGCCGCCGTCGCAATCTTGGCAACCCTGCTTGCCATGGCATTTGGCGCCCCGATTTCATTGGACAAATCGCACCGACGCGGGTCATAGAGGGAGGATTCGTATGCCGCGTGACGAAGCGACTGCGAAGGGAACATGTGAGCAGCGAAAGCGACGATCGGGCCTCCCCTTCCGACGAAACTCTGACCCGTTGGGCACAGGGTGATCGGCAAGCCTTCCTCGAGGCCGTTCGTCCCTGGCAGGACGCGGCCCATCGCATCGCTTGCCGCATCGTCGGCAATTTGCATGACGCCGAAGAAGTCTGGCAGTCGCTCATGCTGCGGCTGTTGCACAACGAGGTCCCATTGCCGCCAAGCGCGAAATTCGGCGCTTGGCTGCGACGCTGCGCGGTGAATGAGTCGATCCGCTTTCTGCGGCAGCGGCGGACGTCCCTCCGCGCGCGGCAAGATTTGGCCGCCGCCCGAGGCCGGCAGCCGGTCGAGCCGGCGGCGGGGCAAGAGGATGCGGACGAGCATTCGGACATCCAACTGGCACTCGCGTGCCTTACCGATGAAGAACGCGCGCTGCTTTCGCTTCGCTTCGACGAAGGGCTGACGGTGCGTGAAATTGCCGACGTCTTGGAGCGGCCCCGTTCGACCGTGCATTTTCAATTGGAGCAGGCCGTGCAATTGCTGCGCGACCAACTCGGCGTCAAGCAAAGAAAGGTCCACCATGACTGAACCGCTGTCATTCGACGTTGTCGACGATGATCTCCCCTTCGAGTCGGATCTCGCGCCGTTGTTTCAGCAATCGGTGTTGCCGCGGCGACTGGAGATCGACCAGTTGATCGACGGTTGCGAACCGCCGGTTCGAATCCGCCAGGCAGTACAAGTCCTCCGACCGCGCCGGGCGCGACCTTGGATCGCCGCCGGGGCGGTGGCCGCGGGCCTTTGTGCGATTGTCTCGGTCACTCTCTTGAGTCTCTTTCGTCCGCCGACGTCGGCCCTGGCACAGGTTGCGGCACAGTTGCAGCGGGCGACTTCGCTGCATTGCTCGGTGACAGTTACGGGTCTTAACGGCGCGAAACACTTCACGCTCTATTGGGCGGCGCCCGACTCCTACCGCGAAGAACAGACCAACGACGGCAAGGTCGTCTCGGTCGACATTCAACCGGCCAACCAGCCGGGAATCCACATCTTCAATTGGCCGGTAAAAACGTTTCGAAGGTTGTCTCCGGAAGAGAGGCCGAAAGAATCGCTGCCGATCGAAATCCTCAAGCAGCTGGCCACGCTCCACGGGAAGGCGGACCACGAGCTTGAGCGTGTCACGATCGGTGACATCGAAGCCCGGGGATTTGAGATCGCCCTGCGAAAGCTTAATCCGCAGGCCAGTGCGGCCGACAAACTGCGAGTCTGGTACGCCCCGGCGACGATGCGCCCGCTGCGAATTGAAGCCGAACTGTTTAGCCTGCCGTGCGTCGTGCGGTTCGGCGATTTTGTCTGGGACGGACCGACGGACAAGTGGTTCGATACGACGCCGCCCGCAGGATACGAAGAGCGTAAGCTCGAAATGCCGCCGCCAGCCGAGATGGTCGACGCACTCGTCAAGGCGTTTGGCATCTACGCCAAGTACTGCGGAGGCCGCTACCCCGGCGGAGAGATGGTCGACACGGAGACGGTGAATGCGGAGCTTTATTTCAAGACCGGGATGGTTTTGGCGAAGCTGACCGGTTCCAAACAGGAGAGTGCGGGCACCGGCAGAAAGGGCCGCCGGGAGGCGCCCGAGAACGTGCGTGATTATTGGACAGCCCTCTCGGGATTTGGCGACATCAATTACCTCCGCCGGTTTCCGGTCGATCCGGCTTACCATGGGAAGACAGTTGGTCCCAACGACCGTGGAAAAGTGCTCCTGCGCTGGAAACTCCAATCGGGGGAGTATCAAGTGATTTACGGCGACCTGCACAGCGACGCGGTGAGCGCACAACGACTGAAGGAATTGGAGAGCCAATAGACATCCCGGCGCGATCAGCGAGCCGTGCTCTGGTGCCGCGGCCGATCGAGCGACGGAGTCGCCACTGCTGAGACGCTTCGGCTCAGCAGTGTTCTTATCGATTACACGGCCGACTCACAATCGGAGGAACAAGGTTGAGCGGCGGCCGCTCAGCCGTGGCACGACCAGCCACCAAGGTTCAAAGGAATTTCTTGCGGAATGTTTTGTCGGCGCCGCCGATGATCGGGCGACCGTGGCCGAAGCAGGCGTGCTTGAATGTGAGAGCCGAGATTTTGGTGAGGCTTTGCTTGCTCACATCGAGATCTTCGTAAATGGGACTCAGGCTCAATCCGAAAAGATGGGCGGCGGTAAGACAGAGCCCGCGGACGCTGATAGCAGAAGCTTCCGCGGGCATTTTTTCGCACGGATCCGGGGGCGTCGAGCCGGCCGGCGGATTCCGGTCGAGACGCTCATACTCCCTAACTCACCTCCAGGCTTAACCACGATCAGGGCGGCCCAACCGGGTTGATTTGCGCATTTTGAATTCCACCGTGAGCGGCCTGCCTAGCTCGCATTTGATTTCTCTCGGCTTCTCGTCTACCGGCTCGTAGCCTGGCGGAAAGGTTTCCAAGCCGACGCCGATAGTGTAAACGCCTGGCTTGATAAAGACGCGAGATTGGCCGTTACTATCGGTCC
>CAYWOV010000711.1:0-2969 GCA_964459965.1 uncultured Planctomycetaceae bacterium
TTGGTGCCCTAGTTCGTCCGGTTGGCGATCCAGCGAATAAATGGTCTCTGCATAGGTAATGTTTCCCGGCCGGATGCCTGCCGGCGTTTCGTCCTTCAAGCCGCACATTTGCAGAGTCTCGAGTGCACCGGCCGAGGACACGATGGCGGCCGCCTCGATGGTTTGCCCGTCATCTAATGTGACAGCGACGGCTCGATTTTCGCGGTGGACAATCGACCGGACACCGGCCCGCAGCCGCAATTCGCCTCCCAGTTCCTTAAACCGCCGCACGAGCACCTTCAGCACGCGGCGGATTCCATCAAAGGGACGGCCGAATCCTTCCTGGAAAATGCTGCGGAACATGATCACGAACTGGTTGAAATCCATGTCGTTGGGTGAGGCGCTCCCGTAAAACAAAAGCGGGCATAAGAGCATTTCGATCAGCAGCGGATCGCCGAGATATTCTGCGACAATGGCGCGGGCCGAGAGATTGCTTTGAGCAAGTCCGGTCACTTCGTGCTCGTCGACTCGTAATCGCAGTTTGAGAAACCCATCGATCTCCCGTGGAAAGGACTCGCGGATCTGTTGAGTCAGGTCGTCAATATCGTTGGCAAATCGCAGCTTGCAGCCCGGAAAAACGACGGTCGACAGGCGCTGCGGCGAAAGGTCCAAGTCTTCCCATCGCAAACGGAGCTGCCGCAGCACTTTGCTGAGCGGACCCGTTTTGGTGCCGGGTCGGACGTAGTTCGTGAAGGCGTGCAGTCCGACGTCGTAATCCCGGCCGCGTAGCCGATAAAACGAGTTGAGCCCGCCAATCGTCGTGTGCCGCTCGAGGATGCAGACCGATTTTTGGTAGTAAGCCAGCCGAATTCCGGCAGCCAGACCCGACATTCCGGCGCCGATAATGACCGCGTCGTAAGCCACGGCAGTCTCTAAAATGGCGGTCGCGGCATGGTGGACACGACCATCCCGAACGGCATCAGTCTCACGCCGACGCCTGTGCGCCCTTCAAGATGGGCGACAAGTAATCGACCGTGCTGGCCATGGTAGTGAGGCGGGGATAATCGTCTTCGGGAATCTGGACCCGATATTGTTTGCGGAGTTCCATGACGATGTCGAGGAAGTCCATGCTGTCCAATTCCATTTGCTCGCGGAATGGGACGTCGTCCTTCAGGGAAGTCAGATCTTCATCGGGCGCAATGCGTTCGAGGATGCCGAGAACGACCTGCCTGATATTCGAATTCATTCTCATCGCTTCCTCACGATGACCACCGAGTTAATCCCCAACATGCCGAACGAATTGTTCAAAATACAGCGAACCTGGCCCAAATCGCGCGGTGCATTGGCGACAATCTGAGGCAAGTCGCACTCGGGGTCGACTGCTTGGAGGTTGATTGTAGCGTGTGCGATTCCATCGTCAAACGATGGGAGATTGCCGAATAACTCGAGCGCCCCGGCGGCTCCCATCGCGTGGCCGATAAAGCTTTTCGTGTTATTGATCGACACCCGCGGACAGTCGCCGAAGACTTCCCGCAGAGCGCCCACCTCCTCAATATCGCCCTGACGGGTGGCGGTCGCATGGCTGCTGACAATATCGATGTCGGCCGGCTTAAGACCGGCTCGCGAGAGTGCCAGCAACATGCACTCGGCCTGTCGCCGACGATCCGGCAGGACAAAATCACCAGCGTCGGAATTCATCGCGTAGCCGACGATCTCACCGTATATTTTCGCCCCGCGGGCGAGGGCATCGGGCAGCCGTTCGAGGGTGCACAGCCCGCCCCCTTCCGCGACCACGATTCCATTGCGGTCCTTGTCGAACGGGCGGCAGGCTTTCGTCGGATCCGCGTGGTGAGCCAGTGCCCCCTCGGCCTTAAAACTGGCGAAGATGCCAAACGTATGGATGCTCTCGGACACGCCACCCGCGATTGCCAGGTCAACATCGCCCAGCCGAAGAAGCTGCACGGCATGAATCAGACCGGCGTTTCCGGCGGCGCAGGCGGCTCCGATGGTCAAATGCGGACCAGTGATCCCGAGGCTGATCGTCACTTCGCCCGCGGGATTATTGGCAACAGTTCGCGGGTTGTGATGGTGGGACCAAACAGCCGTGTCGTAATTGAATCGCGAGATCTCGTAGATCTCGTTTTCGGTTTCGACGTTCCCGTGCTCGGTGATGCCGATAAAGACGCCCACCCGGTCCTTGGCGACCTGGGCCCAATTGAGCCGACCGTCCTGAACGGCCTCGTTTGCACAGTAAATGGCCAGTGAGCCGGCCCGCGTTCCCCGCCGCAGGTCCCTTTTTTTCTGGTAACGCAGGACATCGCAGCGGCAGACGCCGGCCAGCACTTCCCCCATGTACCGGGTTTCATACCGCACAACGCCGGAGCGGCCTTCGAGCAGGCTCTGGCGGAACTCGCTCAGGTTATTGCCATTCGGGGCCGCCAGCCCGACACCCGTGATGACGATGCGATTTCGATCGGACAACGGATCGGACATGAGGGAGATTCAGCGAAGCGTAGGGCGGCGAACGGCGATCAGGCTCCAGCCAGCGAATCGCCGAGAGTACCTCAGTTCAGAGTGCCTCGCAAGCGGATGCTCGAACGTCGGCAAGTGAGCCGTCGACCTCATTCCGCCCAAGTGTCGAACCGATGCGACTCGGATGAGCGAGGTCGCCGGCTCATTTCAACCGGGTCCGCCAGGGACTTTTTTGGCTTTTTTGGGGCGTAAAAAAGGGGGAGACACCCCAAAAAACTCCCCGCTGCTCGTCGGGCCGGCTGCGATGAACCGAACCCGAATTTTTTTCCGATTGCTGTAAAATTCGTTGAGAACGAAGGGCCAAATGCACGTAGAATTTAGCAGGAGATGTGTGTTTGAAATCAATCGAAACGGCTGGTTGCTGCCGGTTTCGCGAGAATAAATCGTTCTGGAATGTTGGTTATTGGTTCGTCGCCGATTGCAGATGAGTCCGCTCAGCAATGCGGGAGGTCTGCGGC
>CAYWOV010000712.1:0-2968 GCA_964459965.1 uncultured Planctomycetaceae bacterium
TCGACGGCCTCAAGTTGGCGCGCCGCTCCGCGGGTCAAATCGGCGGCGTGCGCCTGGAATTGGTGCCGTCCGGCGCCCGCCTCGGCGCCTGCTATCAGCAAGTTCCGCTCCGCGTGTTGCCGCCGTTCCTCTTCGAGGGCGAGCCGGCCGCGCTTCTCTATCTTCTCAATCCGACCGCCGGCCTGATGGACGGCGACGGCCATTGGCTCGAAATCGCGACGACTCCGGGCGCTCGGGCCGTCGTCACCGGGCAGTCAGCCACACGCATCCACCCCTGTCCGCGGAACTTCTCGACGCAGCAATGGAAAATACGCGTCGCCCCCCAAAGCGAACTCGTTGTCCTTCCCGGACCGACGATTCCCTTCCAGGGCGCCCGCTCGTACCAGCGCGTCGATATTGAATTGGCCGACGATTCCCGCTGCATCTGGGCCGAAATCTGGCACCCGGGCCGCTACGACCGGGGCGAATTGTCGGAACGTTTCCAATTCCGCTCACTGATCCAGGAGACGGCCGTGCGACGTGCGGGCCGCCTGGTCTACCGCGACCGTTTCCACTGGCAAGGCCCGTGGGACGCTGAGTCGATCCATTGGCACCTCGGCCCTCATCTCGCCTGCGGCAGCCTCTTCGTGACGGGTCAAGTTGACGAGACGCGCGTCAATTACGGAGACCAAATCGCGATTGCCGTGATGTCGCTGGCCTCCGGTGACACGTGCATCCGTTGCCTCGGCTCTCCGGCGGCGGTGACGCACGCCATCGTCAAAACCGCCCTCCACCTGGCCGCGAGTTGGTCGACGACGTCAAACGGAACCCCGTGGCTCCTCTCCAGCAACGGCCTTGCGAAGAACCATTGGTTCTCAACGTAGGGCAAGCTGCCAGCTTGCTATTCCCGTGGCGCCAGCTGCCAGCTTACTTCCGCGAAAGCGGCAAACTAGCAGCTTGCCTTACGATGTCGCCCGTTTCGCCCCAGTCGCGGCAATGATGGCCGCTCCCGTGAGCGACGTGGCGATGACAAATCCCATCGAAAGGCCCGGCGAAATGGCCCAAAAAACTCCGACGAGAAGGCTCGACAGAAAATCTCCTAAGCCGTTGACCGTCGACAGTACGCCGAAACCGATGCCGCGCACCTTGTCGGGCAAGAGTGTCGCCGCCGTTGAACTTTCGAGCGTCTCCCACACGCCCATGTAGAGCCCCGAGACGCCGAAGACGACCGCAAACTTTGCGAGTGAGTCGCCAGGCATCAATAAGGCAATCGCCGGCACGACGGCAAAAGCGTAGCCGATCGCGAGCACCCAGTGTTTCGGAAAGCGGTCCGCCAACAGGCCGCTCACGTAGCACGACACGGTGTAGACCACGTTGTAGCCGACGTAAAACATCATCGCCATTCGCGCGGCCGTTGCCACACCGTATCGCGGCGTCCACGCTTGCGTCGCAAACAGAATTAGAAGCGTGTTCGAGAAATCGCCGATCCCGGCCATGCCCACGCCGACAAGGTATTTCTTGAATTCGTGCGGCAGCGCCTGCATGCTGCCCCAAAGCCGCGCGTGCGGCTGTGGCTCATGCGGACGCTCGCGGACCAGGAACGCCATGCACAACACGGCACAAAGGCCCGGCACGAACGTCCACAGAAACATCGGGCGAAGCCCGACAATGGCAACCAACGCGAGCGACAACAAAGGACCGATGATGGCTCCCGCGCTATCCATCGCGCGTTCCAGGCCGAAGGCTCGTCCATACGCCTCGGGGGTCGTCGCGTCGGCCAATAGCACATTGCGGACGGGGCTCCGCGCGCCGCGCCCGATCCAGGCGCCCACGCGACCCAAGAGTACGTGCCACCACTGTCCGGCGAAAGCAAAACTTGCCATTCCCAGAGCCGTCACAAAGTAGCCCGCTACCGCCAACGGTTTCCGCCGCCGCAGTCGATCGCTATACAGCCCGGAAAACAATTTGACGAAGCTCGAAAGCCCGTCGGCCAGCCCTTCAATCAACCCCAAGTAGGCCGCGCCCGCACCGAGTGTCGCCAGCAGGGCCGGCATGGCCGCGGTCGCCATCTCGTGCGCGACGTCCGAGAACAAACTCGCCAGGCCGATCCCCAAGACCGTGGCGTTGAGCCAGCCCGTGCGTTGTCGGCCCGTGTCAATTTGCGTCATAGAATCCCTCGCGAGGAGTGTAGGGCGGAACAAGCTCACGAAGCGAGTGACGGCCCACCCGGCGCGACGGGCGATACTCGACTCTCTCCCTGATTGCGGCACCTTGACATCCCCGCGCAGGCCACCCACAATAACCACGGAATTCGGGATGGGGTCCCCGTGATTGCTCAAGAGAGCTGATGACTCCTGCCGGCGAGACACTGCGCGGCGGGAGCGAACCGCCGCAAACAATGCCTTGCCGACTGGCAAGGTTTTTTTGTTGGCAATGCGAATTCCTGACGCACGGGAGGGACAATGAGGTCTGCGATTCAACAGGTCACGAGTTTTCTTTTGCCCTACGTCGCGATCGGGATTGCCGGCTCACTCGGCTCGATCTTGCGCTACGTGGTGGGGACGGTTTCGGGCCGCATTTTTGGAAACGGATTTCCCGTCGGCACGTTCATCATCAACATCTCGGGCAGCCTGTTTCTCGGCTGGTTTATGGAGACGATTCGCGAGCGGATGATCGTTACCGATACGGTGCGCTTGGCCGTCGCAGTCGGATTCGTGGGGGCGTACACCACGTTCAGCACGTTTTGTTACGAGTCCACCTCGCTCATGCGGGACGGATCGGAAATCAAGGCCCTCGTCAACGTTGTCGGCAGCGTGGTGGTGGGCCTCGTCGCCGTGCGGTTGGGAATCGCCCTCGCAAGGAGTTGACTGTTGGAGGCCGCCATGAGTCTTCAAGGCGAACAAGTCCTGCTCCGGGCGTATCTGCAAAGCGCGGACCGCTCGCCGCACACACCGACCCACGAGCGACTGGTCAAAGCCGCACGGCACGA
>CAYWOV010000713.1:0-2957 GCA_964459965.1 uncultured Planctomycetaceae bacterium
GAGCGCAGCACGGGGCCGGCGCACAGCAGTGCGGGGCTTCGCAGCACTTCGGAGCCGGGCAGCCGCAGGTCGGAGCCGGGCAGCACTTGGGAGCGCAGCACGGGGCCGGCGCACAGCAGTGCGGGGCTTCGCAGCACTTCGGAGCCGGGCAGCCGCAGGTCGGAGCCGGGCAGCACTTGGGAGCGCAGCACGGGGCCGGCGCACAGCAGTGCGGGGCCTCGCAGCACTTCGGAGCACAGCACGGGGCCGGCGCACAGCACTTGGGAGCTTCACAGCACCGGTTGCAGCACGCCGGTTTGGCACAGGCGCATTGCCGCTGGTAGCAGTGAACGGTGGGGCAACAGGGTCGCACAATGACCGGCTTGCAACAGCACGGCTGGCTGCTCGGGGCGCAGCCGCAGCACTTGCTCGACCCGTCCGTGTTCCAACCATGGAACAGGTCAAACATGTCGGCCTGTGCGGCCGTGGTCAGACCAAAGGTCATGACCACAGCGCTACAGATTTTCATCCATTTCATGACGCAGAGTCTCCTTCCCTTGGGATTCACATCGTGGGCCGTCTGAATCGGCGCGCGAGGGGCCGGCAAAAATGTTTCGTAGGCACTTGTCAGGACCTGGTTCGGCAGGGTCTGACTTGCCCGCGACGCGCGTCGCGTTTCTCCGAGATCACCCGACCGCGGTCGCTCGCGTTCAGACGACAAAACGTTTCTCACCACGCGAAAGTGACGCCTCGGGGCGCCCCTTCGTTTTGGCACGGGTTCCCTACCCATGCCGTCGTTCCAGTCGATACGAGAGGTAGCTCCTTCACGCTCGGTCTGTGAAGGACTGGTCCAATCTATCGGACGCATTCGGACGACCGCTTGAGTCGCACGAACCAGTAATTTGCAAAGCGGTTACGTCAAACGAAGGGCCGGTTTTCCCGGCCATTCCTCAGGCGGAGAATGGATGCGACCTTAACGTCAAACGGCTGACTGGGAGCGGTCGGGCGGCGTCATCTTGGAGAGAATGCGGGGCGCCCGGGAAGACGGGGAAAAGCTTTCAGATATACCGGTCTGGAGCCGCGACCAGCCCCAGCAGGTACTGACCGTATGCATTGTTCCGCATCGGCTCGGCCAAACGCCGGACCTGATCGGCGTCGATATAACCCATGCGGAAGGCAATCTCTTCCGGACAGGCAACCTTCAGGCCCTGCCGCGTTTCCAGCACGTGCACAAAAGTGGCCGCTTCGACGAGCGACTCGTGTGTTCCCGTGTCGAGCCAGGCGGTGCCGCGGCCAAAGATCTCGACCGTCAACTTACCCGCTTCGAGGTACTTGCGATTGAGATCCGTGATCTCGAGTTCGCCGCGTGCGGAAGGTTTGAGGCTCTTAGCGATCGCAACGACTTCCGCGTCGTAGAAATAAAGCCCGGTGACGGCGTAGTTCGAGCGGGGCCGAGCGGGCTTCTCTTCGATGTCGATCGGCCGATTGTCGGGGTCCAATACGACGACGCCGTAGCGCTCCGGGTCGCGGACGTGATAGGCGAACACGGTCGCCGCGTCGCGTCGGTCGGTCGCCCGACGGAGGCTCTCGCTCAAGCGCTCGCCGTAGAAAATGTTGTCGCCGAGCACCAGGCACGAGGGGTGGCGGCCGATGAAACTCTGCCCGATCAGAAAAGCTTGCGCTAGTCCGCCAGGATTCGGCTGCTCGGCGTATTCCAGTTGCAGCCCCCATTGCGATCCGTCGCCGAGCAGTCGGCGAAACAAGGGAAGATCAAGGGGCGTGCTGATCACGAGGATCTCGCGCATTCCCCCTAACATCAGGGTGGAAAGCGGGTAGTAGATCATCGGCTTATCGTAGACAGGCAGCAGCTGCTTGCTGACAACGCGAGTCGCCGGATAGAGGCGTGTGCCGGCCCCTCCCGCGAGAATAATTCCCTTGCGAGCCGCCGGAGGTGCGGAGTTGCGGTCAGGCATCGCGTTCATGAGCGGTCGTCTCTCCCCAGCACCGATCGGTAATACTCGATCGTGCGAGTCAGGCCCGTCTCCAATGAAACGCGCGGCGTCCAGCCAAGAATCTTCTGCGCCTTGCTGATATCGGGACAGCGCTGCTTAGGATCGTCCTGCGGCAGCGGCACAAACTTCAATTCCGACTTCGAGCCGGTCAGCTTAAGTACGGCTTGCGCCAACTCCAGCATCGAGTTTTCGACCGGGTTGCCTAGGTTGACCGGGCCATGTGTCTCATCCTGATCCATCATGCGGATCAGTCCATCAAGCAAGTCATCCACGAAGCAAAACGACCGCGTTTGACGGCCGTCGCCGTAGATCGTGAGCGGTTTTCCTTGTAGCGCCTGCACGATGAAATTCGAGATCACGCGGCCGTCGTCCCGCGCCATCCGGGGTCCGTACGTATTGAAAATCCGCACGAGGCGGACTTCGAGCCGGTGGGCCAGGTGGTAATTGATGCACAGCGACTCGGCCACTCGCTTGCCTTCGTCGTAACAACTCCGCGGGCCGATCGGGTTGACGTTGCCCCAGTATTCCTCGGTTTGTGGATGCACCTTGGGGTCACCGTAGACCTCAGATGTTGAAGCGTGCAGGATGCGGGCCTTGCACCGTTTCGCAAGGCCCAGCACGTTGACCATTCCCACGGTTGAAGTCTTGATCGTCTTGATTGGGTTAGACTGGTAGGCCTCGGGCGATGCCGGGCAGGCGAGATTGTAAACCTGGTCGACTTCGAGGTAGATCGGCCGCACGATATCGTGCCGGATCAATTCAAAGTCGCGCCGCTGCAGCAGGTGCTCGACGTTTTGGCGCGTGCCCGTGAAAAAGTTGTCGAGGCACAACACGTTGTCGCCCCGGGCGATGAGCCGGTCGCAAAGATGGCTTCCCAGGAAGCCGGCTCCTCCCGTGACAAGAATCGTTCGCATGCAATGAAACGCCTTATTGCCCTAGATCGAACGAGCTTAACACGGCCTCATA
>CAYWOV010000714.1:0-2953 GCA_964459965.1 uncultured Planctomycetaceae bacterium
GCACGGAGCCGTCGGACCGCACTTGAAAGAAACGTCCATCGACGACGACCATTTCGCCGTCGAGATTCTCAAACGTCCCCAATCCAAGGTCGCCATGCTCTCGCAGGGTGCCAACTCGAACGGCACCCTGATAAATCCCTTCGACGAGTGCGGTGGAGGTAGAAACCTGATACAGCGTGTGATGCGAGACCTGCAGGTAGTCCGCCAATGCCTGGCTGACGATTTGCGCAAGCGGCTCGCGCGTCGTGTTCGCGTGATTGAGCAGGGCTTGCCACAGTCCATCGGAGATGGAGGCATTCAGTGGTCGCATCCGAAGGTTCCTTTACCGCGGCGCATTAGCGCGCCGGTTCGGCCGGGTCGCCTCCTCGAGAAAGAATGCCCGCTAGCTAAAGCCGCCATCAGAGTATGCAGCTTGTCGGCCAGACCGAGAGGGCCTGTCGCACACCGGTTCCGGTTGGAACAGCTCATACATGCCAGAGTCTCCGCACGCATTAGATAAGCGTAAGAGGCGGACAACGCGATTGGCTGCCTGAGTCGGAGCAACGTGCTGACGAATCTATCCGCGATGGCGCCAAGGGAACAGCGGCCCGAGAACCGACGAGACCAAGCTAGAGCACTGCGACTTTGTTAAACCCAGCTTTTTCCCGGTGTTGACCGGGGGCGCCGATCCTCGGCACGAAGGTTGAGCTACGAGTCACCGCGACATCGATGTCGCGGATTTGATGCAAGTCGACTGTTCTTCTCGGCGGCATTATACCCGCTGAGGTGAACCGGTCCAGCAAACGGCGTCGGCACGAGACGATCGAGTAATCGCTTCGCGACTTTCGCTTCGAGCGGGCTCGAAGACCGCCCCGCTCATACCGGAGACCAAGCGCATCCGCATGTTTTTCATACCACTTTCACTGACTCGCAGAGCGGACGGCTCCGAAATGATATTGCGTTGTCCTTGTTCCCGAGCTCTGCTCGGGAACACAATTTCTCGAAGCTCCTGCTTCGAGTTCTTCGAAAGTGTGGGGCCACCGTGGTGCGGGAAGCGGGGGCTTCCGGGAGGCGCGTGACTAAGCACAGCTTCGAGCGTCGGAAAATGAAGATCGCATTGGTGACAGGGCCGAGCGGCTCGGGTAAGAGCTTCGTTGCCGACGCCCTGCGCGCCGACTTTGAGTGCCTCTCCTACGACCGATTAATGAGGGATTCAATCGAGCAGGCCTTCCCCGATCACGCCGGCGACAAATGGGACAAGCAAATCTGGCTCGACAATCGGCATCGCGTCGAACTGCCAGCCGCATTCGAAGCGGCGTTTGTTTGGACGGGGAAGCGACCGCTGATCGTCGAAGGCTGGCAGCTCAGGGAGAGTTTCTGGCGGAATGCCATTCTCGATCTCGCGAAAGCCCGAGCCGGAGGCCCGGTGAGTCCGCAGCTTTTCATGATCCGACCGACTCTCGAGTTATTGGTTCGCCAGCGCGCGGAGAGCGATAAAGACTATCACCGCAGGCACGCGAACACGGCCGATTGCCTGGACCAGATCGCCATTCACGAGAAAATGTCTCTCGAACAGCCCTGGCACGGCGAAATGCGTCGGCTGAGCACGAAAGAAGAGGCCGTCGAGGCCGTTCGGCGATTCTTGTCGCCAAAATGAAGCGGCACAATACGGCGACTCATTTTGGCGCGATGGCCAGCCGCCAAATTCGATCCGGTCCAGTACGGCTTGCTGCGCATGCCGACTGGAAACGCGCGTTAAGCAATGGTTGCTCCCGTTTCGGCAGACCTGCCCTACAAAACTATGTCTTTTGAAATTCCGCCGATGCGTGATAATGTCAGCTCGCGGGGTTCGACGTTGCAAGAATCGGAAGAATAAGCCGATGCTAAAACCAGTGTTGGTTTCGATCGTCGTGTCCGTCAGTTTCCTGCCCGGAATCGCGCTCGCTCAGCAAGTCGCGAAGAGGTTCGTCACAATTACCGATGCCCCCTTGTGGGCTGAGAGCAATAGCATGGGGACTGTACGAAAGGGCGAAGTCCTCTACGGCGTTGGCGACGAGCATAGTGATCGAATTCGAGTGATTAGTTGGCTTCGGCATGGAACCATCCAGGGCTGGGTCGACCGTTCGACAGTGATCCCGCTCTCGCAAGCCCTCGATTTTTACGATGGCGAATTCAGGCGGAATCCGACCGCTTCGACCTACGTCCACCGTAGCTTCGTTTGGCTGGAACTACGAGAGGTCGACAAGGCGTTTGCAGATTGCAATCAGGCAATCCGCCTCGATCCGAAGTGCACAAGCGCCTACGAAGCCCGTGCTCACGCTTGGGTCAAGCAAAAGGAAGACGACAAAGCGATCGCCGATTGGAGCGAGGCGATCCGGCTCGATCCGAAGGATCTGGCCGCCTACATCGAACGTGCCATCATATGGAGCCGTAAGGGCCAATACGACAAGGCGATTGCCGATTTCGACGTGGTGATTCGGCTCAATCCGATGTATAGGGACGCGGACAATAGCCTTCAAATCGCGTTAGCGGCAAAGGCGGAAATCGACAACACATTTGCCGAATGCAACAAAGCGATTGCGCTCGATCCGCGAGATCACGGCGCTTTCAACCGTCGAGGCGCGGCCTGGATGAAAACGGGGCAAATTGACAAAGCGATCGCCGACTGTAGCGAGGCGATCCGACTCGCGCCGCACGATGAGAGCGCCTATATTACGCGCGGCTCCGCCTGGTTACGAAAGGGGCAATACGACAGGGCGATCGCCGATTGGAGCGAGGCGATCCGACTCAATCCGGAGGTCACGAGTGCCTACAATAACCGCGCCTACGCATGGATGAAAAAGGGAGAAATCGACAAGGCAATCGGCGATTGGAACGAGGCGATTCGGCTCGAACCGAATGATGCGAGTAGCCACAGCAACCGCGGCTCCGCCTGGCTGGGAAAAGGCCAATACGACAAGGCTATCGCCGATTA
>CAYWOV010000715.1:0-2952 GCA_964459965.1 uncultured Planctomycetaceae bacterium
CATTTTGCCGTTTTTCGCCCGCCCGCCGCGACCGGTGCAAGACCCGCCGGTTCTTGAGCGAAATACCGAAAAATCCTTGGCGCGCGTCGAAAACCGTTGGATTGCGGCCTCAAATTCCGCCGAAAAGATCTGCATGACGCAGACGACGCCGTCAGCAAGAGGGAGCCTCCGCATTCGGGGAGCTCTGTTGACGCTGGCACTTGCGGCGTGCGGGCTTTCCGAAGGCTGCATACGCTGTTGCGTTCCGCTCAATGCACCGCCATACGACCCGAACCAATACGGCTGGGGACCACGGGATCGGTACATCGTGACTGAGAATCGCACGTGTCTGCCCAAAATAAAGCCGTGCTGCCCCCCGCTTTGGATGAGCCCGCCGTGTCGGCCGAGCGGATGCTGCCCCTATCCATCGCCCTGTTGTCCGCCGCAATACTGCCCGACCCCGCCTTGGGTCGTCTCGCCGGCGTTTAATGGCTGCCCGATGGGTCCCCCGGGGCCCGGGTATCCGAACGTTCCCGTCGTGCCCTGCCGATAGTTGGACACCGGCATTCTCGGCGACGCAGTCAGACTGGCACGGCGCGGGCGATTCTCACAGAATCGCGGGCGGATTCGCCGATGCCTCTGCACAACCTGCCGCGACTGTTTCGCACTGTTCGACATCTGCGGCCGTCCCAGATCTACTGGCGCGGCCGGTACGCGTTGCGACGCAGATTGGCCCGCGGCTCTGCTGCCCAGAATGTCCCGGCGTCCGCCGGCCGGGTGCCGGCGGTTCGCGCCGATCTTCCCGCGTCGCTCGCAGTTGTCGAAGGCCGCCCACCGCACGAAAAACTCGTCTCCCAATTGTCTCACGGGACGTTTGAGCATCTGAGCGCGGTTCGCGAGTTGGGCCGGCCGCCCGACTGGCTGCTGGGATCAATCGATCGCGATCGATTGTGGACGGTCACGCTGCACTATCACCGCTGGGCCTACGATCTGGCACAGCTTGCATTACGGGAAGGTGAACTCGGACAACAGGCCGGCGAACTCTTTGTCGAATACGTTTCGGACTGGATCGATCGCTGTGAATTGGAGACTCCGGGAGCGAGCCAACTCGCGTGGAACGCATACGCGACGGCGACACGAATAACCTGGTGGATCCGGGCGGCACTCTTGCTCGGACCGGAGTGGTGGTCGGGTCAAACGGACTTTCGCGTGCGATTTCTCGCGAGCCTACGGAAACAGGCCGAATATCTGGACGGAAACATCGAGTGGGATCTCCGCGCGAATCATCTCATCCGCGACGCCGTCGGTCTTGCGTGGGCTGGCCGCTTTGGGGACGGCCCACGCGCGGCGAGCTGGTTACGCACCGCTACCTCGCTGGCCCTCGATCAATGTCGAGAACAAATTCTCGGCGACGGCGGTCATTTCGAGCGCAGTCCGATGTACCACCTGCAAGTGACGGACGACTTCTTGGCTCTTTTAATGGTGATCGAGGATCGAGCCGTCAAACACGAGATTGAAGCGACGCTCGGCCGAATGGCCGAATTCGCACGCTGGGCTCGCCACCCGGACGGTGGGATTCCTTTACTGAATGACGCGGCGCTCGAAGCCGACTTCACCACCGACGACGTCTTGCAACGTCTCCGACGACATGGACTCGAATTCGACGCGTCCCCGCCGCGCGGCGGTCGACATTTTCGCGACACCGGACTGGCGATTTGGCACGGAAAACCGTGGGACGTGTTTTTCGACGTCGGCCCGCTCGGCCCCGACTATCAGCCAGGCCACGGTCACGCGGATAATCTGACGCTGGAATGCTCGTTCGACGGCGTGCGTCTTTTCGTCGACCCGGGCACGCATTCCTATGATCGCGACGAGCGGCGTGCTTACGACCGGTCGACGGCGGCACACAATACGGTTTCCATCGATCGGGTCGACTCGAGCGAAGTCTGGCACATCTTCCGAGTGGGACGACGTGCACGCCCGGTTGACGTCAACGTTCACGCGACGGCAAACGAATTTGAAGCGTTGGCCGCACACGACGGTTACCGTCACCTCGGTGGAGTGATTCATCGCCGCCGCGTTCAAGTTGCCGACGGCGGTCCGCTCGTCATCACCGATCGCATCCAGGGCACCAGATTCCATCGAGTCGAGGGTGGGTGGTTACTCGAGCCCGGCTGGGCCGTGTCTGAGTCGACCGGTGGCTGGGAAGTGCGACAGGGATCGCGAATTGTCAAAATAACTCTCGAGGGACCTGCTGAGTTGAAATGGTCGCTGATTTCAAAGCCCTGGCATCCGCAGTTCGGCATCGAGGTGGCGACGAACCGACTGATTTGGGAGTGGGACGGCGAGTTGCCGCTCGAGGTGAAGACGATTGTCGCGCGGGCCGACGCGAGCGGCTGACGCTAGGCGCGACTTTGAATTGCCGCCAGGGCCTCGTCCCGCGTGTCGAAAATCGTCCACAAGCGGTGCAGGCCCTTTTTGGTGAGCGCGTCAGAGAGCTGCGGAGCGGCACAGCAAAGGACGGCCCGCCCGCCGACGTCTTCCATTTTGCGGGCCAACGCGATGACCGCTCCAATGACCTCCGCGCCGCGGTAGTCGAGCGCGTGGAGATCGAGGACCAGGCCGTTGATCGATTTGTGCCCCAATTTTCGCCGCAACGCATTGGCTTCATGACGAAGCTGCTGGTAGCGGAACATTTTGCCGCTGATCGTCGGCGTCACAATCAAGGTCTGACCGATCTGCTCGACCGGGAACAAAGGCTGCCGCCGATCGCGCGAATCGCTCTCCGCCGCCGATTGTTCATCGGCGTTCTCCTCCAGGGGGTAAGCGATTTGATCGGCCATGCCCGATTCCTTTCCTTTGTGTCGCACAGTCTCTTACGCAAACATCCCGTTTGCGGCTCAAATCAATTTGGCCAGAAAGCCCTATTTGCAAGAAACTACCAGCATTTGCCTAAGTTTAGTTTCAGAAACA
>CAYWOV010000716.1:0-2949 GCA_964459965.1 uncultured Planctomycetaceae bacterium
TCGGCATAGCCGACGACGTCGAGCCAATGCCGGCCCCAGCGCTCGCCGAAGCGCGGCGAAGCCAGCAGGCGATCGACCCAGCGGGCGAACGCGTCTGGCGAGCGATCGGCCACGAAGGCGGCTGTCTCCTCAGGAGCGGGCGGAAGACCGTGCAGATCGAGAAAGGCACGCCGGAGGAGCGTCCGCGCGTCGGCGGGAGGCGAAAACCCGAGCTTTTTTTCTCCCAGTCGAGCCAGCAGGAACGCGTCGATCGGCGTGCGAGCCGCCGCGGCGTCACGAGCAGGGGGAACGGCCGGACGCCGAACTTTTTGAAAGGCCCAGTGCTCGCGGTCCTGATCCGTGACGAGGGCCGTCTCTTCGCCCTGCTTGGGCGCAGACGGTTTGGCGGCGTGGCTTAAGGACGCCGTGAGACCAACAATCACAGCTAAAATCGCGAGGCACAGCGTTTGAGCGCGCATGTTGCCGCACCTGTCAGGCGGGGACGACTTGCGACCTCCATGTCGGCGATGCCGTTGACAAATCAATATACGTTCATGCGTCTTGCAACGCCAGCGTCCGACATTTCACATTGCGGCCGAACCCGCGGCGAGGTCAGCGCTGTCATTTGAGGCGAAAGGGCCCCGAATGAATCGCAAGCGACAGAGGATTGTGGAGAAAATCGAAAAGATCGAACAACGGCTCGCCAATGCGCGCGAGTACGTTGTGCGGAATCTCAATGTGGAAGGCTCATCGCGTTTTCATTTCGACGATTGAGAGGGAAGGAGCGGTCACCCGGGGTGGATGCGGAACTTCATGATTCCCGCGCTGCTGAAGGGGCGGGCACGGAAGGAAAAGTCGTTGCAGGAACTCGAGGCCAAGTGGAAGGATAAGTTACTCAGGCCGCGGAGGCGGGCCGGCGCGAAGCGACCTGCCTGAACGGCCACCGCGCCGGCGAATCTCAGGGAACTTTTGTCCCTGTCTATCCCTGATTATCTCAAAGCGATACCGACTAGTTCAAGATCATTTTTACAGCTGCTGTTAAAGACAATGCGGAGCACGCGCTCGGCATTGTGTCCGCGCGGTCGCGAGGGGTTCGGGACTTTTTTTGGGTGGTGCCTCCCCTTTTTTTTGCCCCAAAAAAGCCAAATAAGTCCCTCAGGCCCAAAAAATGTCCCGCTCATTTCACCTTCGCGGGGGGCGGGGCGAAACCGCGGCGGAGGGTGTTTTCGGTCACATTGATGGGAATCAGGAACTGCAGGAGGTAATCGGGACCGCCCGCTTTCGTGCCGATGCCCGATAGTTTGTAGCCGCCGAACGGTTGTCTCTCGACCAGTGCCCCCGTGATGCCCCGGTTGAGATACAAGTTGCCGACCTGCATTTCTTGCCGCGCCCGGCGGAGATTGGCCGGACTGCGGCTGAAGATGCCGCCGGTGAGCGCGTAAACCGAATCGTTGGCGACTTCGAATGCCTGATCGAGGTTTTTGACTTTGATCACCGCGAGCACCGGCCCAAAAATCTCTTCCCGGGCCAGCTTCGACGCCGGATCGACGTCGCCAAAAATATGCGGCCCGATGTAATACCCTTCGCCGGCCAGGTCCTTAACGTCGGTCGCCACGAGTGCGGGGTAAATTTCGTTGGCCTGCCGGATCGATTCTTGAATCCGCTGGAAGGCTTCTTCGTCGATGACGGGACCGACTGTTGTCTCGGGCTTTTCTGCCGGACCAACGACCAGGTCTTTGGTGGCCTGCACCAGTTTGTCGACGAATGCCTCGTAGGCCGATTCGAGGACAATCACCCGCGAGCAGGCGGAGCATTTTTGTCCCGCGTAGCCAAAGGCGCTGTAAGTGGTTGCCAGCACGGCTTCATCCAGGTCGGCATCGGTGTCGATGATGATGGCGTTTTTGCCGCCCATTTCGGCGATGATCCGCTTGACGAAACCTTGCTGATTCTCGGCACGCGACGCGGACTGATTAATGGCCAATCCCACCGACCTCGAGCCGGTAAACGCCACCATGTGAACATCAGGACTGGAGATGAGCGCCGGCCCGACGTCTTCGCCGACACCGGGCAAATAATTGACGACGCCGTCGGGAATGCCGACGTTTTGCAGAATTTCCATCAGGCGGTAGGCGACAATCGACGATTGCTCGGCCGGCTTCATCACCACGGTGTTGCCGGTGGCAAGAGCAGCGGCGGTCATGCCCGTCAGAATAGCCAGTGGAAAATTCCAGGGGGCGATAACCGCAGCCACGCCGCGCGGGCGGTAGAGGTAGGCGTTTTCCTCACCGGGCCGATCCACCCGGTGCCCGCTGGCCAGCTTGCGGATCTGATCGGCGTAATACATGCAAAAATCGATCGCCTCGGCGACGTCGGCATCGGCTTCTGCCCATGGTTTGCCGCATTCGTGGACTTCCCAGGCGGCGAGCTCGAATCGGTGGTTCCGCATTTCGGCGGCTGCCAGTTCGAGATACTCAGCCCGGTGATCCGGCTCGGTGCGGGACCATTGCTTGAACGCACGGCGTGCGGCCTCGATTGCCAAGGCCGCCTCTTCCGGGCCGGCCGACGAAATGCGACCGAGGACCTGCGACTTGTGCGACGGATTCCGCGACGCGATCGCATTCTTGCTCTCGACCGCCCGTCCGTTGATCACCAGTCCATATTCCTTCCCAAACTGGGCGGCCACTTCATTGACGGCTCGCTCCATGCCGCGCCGCGCCTCGGCCCGGCTGAAGTCGGTCGGCGGCTCGTTTGTGAAGGAGCGAACGGGTTCCTGCACCACAGGGGCGGCATGAGCGGCGGCATCGACGGGTTTCATCAACAGCTCCTCAATCGCAACTTGTTCCGTGAAGCTCTGCCGCAGGAAGGAATCGTTTGACGTATTTTCCAGCAGTCGCCGGACGAGGTACGCCATTCCAGGGATTAATTCGCCGAACGGCGTGTAAATCCGCACGCGATGTCCCCGGTCGGCAA
>CAYWOV010000717.1:0-2946 GCA_964459965.1 uncultured Planctomycetaceae bacterium
ACGGGCACGGATGACGCGCTCTATGAACGGCACCTGACGTTTGATCACGTGGTCCGGCTCGCGGATGCCAGTCCTCGCGATCGATTTGAGGCCTTCGCCGGCTCGGTGCGGGACATTCTCTCGCAACGGTGGGTTTATACGAATGAAACCTACGATCGCGAGAATCCGAAACGCATTTACTATCTCTCGATGGAGTTCCTGATTGGCCGCTCGTTGGCCAACAACGTGACGAACCTCTTGCTCGATCCGCTTGCCAGGCAAGCCGTCGCCCACAGGCATCTCACTCTGCTCGAGATTCTCGAGCAGGAACCCGATGCCGGGCTGGGAAACGGAGGGCTCGGCCGCCTGGCCGCTTGCTTCCTCGATTCGATGGCCACCATGCAGCTTCCCGCGATGGGTTACGGCCTGCGCTACGAATACGGCATCTTCCGACAGTCGATCCAGGACGGCTGGCAGCAAGAGCAGCCCGACAACTGGCTGAGGCGGCCCGATCCTTGGGAGGTCGCTCGTCCCGATGAGAGCATTGAAGTCAAATTGAATTGCTCCTTCGAAGTCCAGGGAGGATCCCTACGGCCAATTCGCGGCCGCCCTTCCAGTCTGATCGGCATTCCCTTCGATCGTCCGGTCGTCGGTTACGGCGGCAAGACCATCAACACGCTACGGCTGTGGGCGGCCGCAGCCCCCGATTACTTCGACTTTCAAGAATTCAGCCATGGTCACTTCGTCGGGGCTTTGGCCGAGACATTGACGGCGGAATCGCTCACGCGAGTTCTTTATCCCGACGATTCGACGGCGCAGGGACAGGGACTGCGGTTCATTCAGGAGTTCTTCCTGGTCGCCTGCTCGTTGGGTGACCTCATCCGGCGATTCCGCCGCGCAAACGCAGATTGGAACCTGCTTCCCGAGAAGGTCGCCATCCAACTCAACGATACGCATCCCTCGATGGCCGTTCCCGAGCTGATGCGCATTCTTCTCGACGACGTTCACCTGAGCTGGGAACAGGCGTGGGACCTCACGCGGCGCACTCTGGCCTACACGAACCACACGCTGCTTCCCGAAGCTCTCGAAAAGTGGCCGCTCGCCTGGTTCGAGGCGATGTTTCCGCGACAGCTCGAGATCATCCTTGAGATCAACCGCCGGTTGCTCGAATCCGTTCAAACCCGCTTTCCCAAAGACGCGGCTCGCGTCCGCAGAATGAGCCTCGTCGAGGAGGGGGGCGAGCGAAAGATCCGCATGGCCCACCTGGCCATCGTCGGAACCCACAGCACCAACGGCGTGGCCGAGATCCACTCTCGACTGCTGCGGACCCAGACCGTCAAAGACTTTGCGGAAATGTTCCCGGAGCGGTTCAACAACAAGACCAACGGCGTGACTCCGCGGCGCTGGCTGCTTCTGGCGAACCCGGGACTGGCGCATGTGATCACCACCGCGATTGGCGACGACTGGATCACCGACCTGAGCCAGCTGCAGAAGCTCAAGCCGCTCGCGGAAGACGCCACCTTTCGCCACGAATTCGATAAAGCCAAACGGCTGGCGAAGGAGGAGTTTTGGGTCTGGCTCAAGACTACGCGCGGTCAAATCGTGGATCCCGACACGATCTTCGATTGCCAGGTCAAACGCATCCACGAATACAAGCGGCAGTTATTGAACGCATTGCGGATCGTGGTTCTCTACAACCGCCTGCGGCAGAATCCAAATCTCGAAATGCCGTCACGGACGTTCATCTTTGCCGGCAAGGCGGCCCCTGCGTACCGGCTCGCCAAGCTGATTATCAAATTTCTCAACAATCTTGCCGGAACGATCGACGGCGACCCGGCCGTGCGCGACCGGATCAAAGTGATTTTCTTGCCCGAGTACTGCACCACGCTCGCCGAGCGATTGATTCCGGCCAGCGACGTCTCGAACCAGATCTCGACCGCTGGTTACGAGGCCAGCGGCACGAGCAACATGAAATTCATGATGAACGGCGCCCTGACCCTCGGGACGCGCGACGGCGCGACGATCGAGATGGCCCAGGAGGCCGGAGAGGACAACTTCTTTTTCTTCGGCTTGACCAGCGAACAAGTCGCCCAAAGCCAAGGCTGGTACAACCCCCGCTGGCACTACGACAACGAGCCGGAGACGCGAGCGGCACTCGACCTCATTTTCTCGGACCATTTCAGCCGCTACGAACCAGGCGTGTTTGCACCGTTGCGCGACACGCTGCTCACGGGCGGAGATCACTACCGGCATCTCGCCGATCTTTCTTCGTACTTAGCCGCCGACTCGCGGCTCACAAAGCTGTACGCCGACCGAGCGAGCTGGGTGCGCAAGGCCATTTTGAACGTCGCTGGTTCCGGGAAATTCTCGAGCGATCGCACGATCGCCGAATACGCGTCGGGAATCTGGAACGCCGAGCCCTGTCCGGTCCCTTAAGACCGTCGCAATGCCGCGTGTGCGAGGCTTCATGAGTGATCCTCCGGTCAGCCAAGCGGCGCCGTAGAATCAACCGCAATATGCGTCGAGTGGGGATCGGCCGGCTCGATTGCGGCTAAGGATTCGCGTGACGTCGATGAAGCCAACGTCGAAGGAAGATTTCGATGTGATCTATTCGGAGTAGCGGGAGGCTGGTTGCCGTAGATAGTGCTTCACCAAAGTAGCGGAAATGACCTTGCTCCTGACCTGGATCAACCGCAATTCCACTGGTTTGGTGAACCGCCCGAAGTTTCGGTGCTTTATGTGTTTGTGTCGTCCGACTTCAAGCGGGAAGCGATGTCTGGTCTTAGCAGCCACTCTCGCGCGGTCAACACACTCGACGCCCTGACGGCTTTCAGCCGTACCGACGACAATTGGCCGGCACGCTTTCGAGAGGCCACCCAGGGCACGTCGGACCAGGCGAGGTCCATCAGGTCGTGCAGCCCGCGCCCTTCGAACCGATCTCGGCTCGCAGCGGACGAATAAGCGGCT
>CAYWOV010000718.1:0-2943 GCA_964459965.1 uncultured Planctomycetaceae bacterium
GCCATTACATGGAAGAGGTCCAGGCGCTTTGTCAGCGGGTGGCAATTGTCGATCGAGGCCGGGTCTTGGCGTGCGATCACCTGCAGACACTCTTGGGCCGAATGAGCGCCGACCTGTGCTTGCATGTCTCCAAGCCAGCCGCCGGCTTTGCCGAAAAGCTCAACGGCTTGGGCCGACTACAGCCGGAGAGCAACGGAACGGCCACCATCGTCGTCAGCCGAGAGCGCCTCGACGAAGCGCATCCGCTCAATGAGACACTCACCCGGATTATCGACCTGTTGAACCGGTCGCACGTCGATCTCAGATCGGTCGAAACAAACGACGCGAACCTGGAGCGGCTCTTCCTCCAGCTGACTGGTAGCCGCCTGCGGGATTGATCATGAAATCGTGGGAAATCACCAAGAAGGACATCCGCCTGCTCGTCCGCGACGTGCGGGCTCTGTTCGTTCTGCTCGTACTGCCCCTCGTCTTCATCACGATCATCGGCCTGACGATGGGCAAGCTCTTCGGTTGGCGAAACACCAACCAGATCCTGCGCATCGGCGTGGTAAACTCCATCGCCTACGACCAGATCGGTGGTCCTGGCTGGGACGATGACGATGACAGCGCGAAGTCCGGCACGTCGGCGACCACCGCCAAGTCCGACGACCCCGATGCCAAAACGGCGGCCGCGGCGAAAACCAACGAGCCGGCGATGGACGCCGAGGAAAAGATCCGCCAAAAGGAGATCGCGCACAACATCGTCATCAAGGTGATCAACCAGCTGCAAAAACGCAGCGGTTTCGAGGTCGCGGAAATCCTCACGCCGGAGCAGGCACAGACCGAGGTGAAGAACGCGACCGTCCAGGCGGCGGTCGTTTTCGGACCCAATTTCTTCCGCAAAGTCAGCCACCTTACTCCGGGCGATATTCTCGACGGTCAGTTGAAAGAGGGCCTCGAACCGCTTGATGTCTCGCTCTTGGCCGTCGATCCCGATTCGAGCACGGCCTCGCTTGTGCAGCAGTTGGCCTATTCGGAAATCTTCAAGACCATCGTACCGGCAGTCATGTGCCGGTATTCCTTGCACCGGAAGTTCATGTCGAATACGTGCGGTGCGTTTGACGCCGAGTCCGACGCCCCGATTATGAAAGTCGAAGCGTCGAAACCACGGCCGATCGTCCGCGATGGCGACGTATACAAGGCCATCGTCCCATCGTACACCGTGTTTTTCGTCTTCTTCCTCGTCAACTTCATGGCCCGCTCGGTCCTGCACGAGCGCGAGCTTGGCACGCTGCGGCGGCTGCGGATCGCCCCCGTCCGGCCAATTGCGCTCCTGGCCGGCAAGACGTTTCCGTTCCTGTTTATCTCGCTGATTCAGACGGCCGTGCTGTTCGTCTGCGGCCGGTTGATCTTCGCTTTCTCATGGGGCACGCAGCCCTTGATGCTCATCCCGGTGATCATCGCGACCTCAATGGCCGCGACCGCCCTCGGCTTGCTCGTGGCGACGCTCGTCCGCAGCGAATCGCAGGTCTCCGCCTACGCGACGATCCTCGTGATTACAATGGGCGGAATCAGCGGCTGCTTCACACCCCGTCAGTGGCTTCCCGACGCGATGCGCGAGTTCAGCCTGACCACGCCGCACGCCTGGTCGCTGATCGCTTACGAAGAACTTCTGACCAAGGCCGTCCCCGACCCGCGCGTCGTCTTCGAGAGCTGTGCGATGCTGGTCGCCTTCGCGGTCGTGTTCTTCATCGCCGGCAGCATCCGGTTCCGCGCGGTCGAGTAATCGGGTCGTCTGACCTCACTCGGCACGCAGGAGATCGATCGCGTCGAGCCCGAAATTGAAGCTGCCGGAGACGCGATCCTTGCCGACCGATGTGAAACGAATGCGGTGCTCGCCCCCGCTCAATTCATGCGTCCCGAGTTCCAAAGACCCGGACGGACAGACTCGGCCCGAATAAAGGTCGAAGGATGTCCCGATCGGTCTTCCGTCGAGACGCGCATGGATCGTGCCGTAGTCGGGGCCGGCCGTCGCCAAAACGCGAACTCGATAATGATCGGGCTTACGGACGTTGAAGCGAAGCTCGACGAAACCATTCTTTTTCGCCGCGACGTAGAGCTGCTTGCCGCCGCTCCAGAGCGCGCGTTCCCAATCGTCCATCGATTGAACCGACGTCTCGGCCCCTTCGCGAGCGGCGATCGGCAGTCGTTCCGCCTCGAACCGCTCGACGGGTTCTTCAGAACGCGGCGGACCTTGCTGCAGCCAGATGGCGTCGTTCGCGTACGCGCGGACATAGCCGTATGAGATGATTCCGTACCCGTGATCGCCCCAGCCCGGACCATTGCTGTTTCGGAAGCGAAACGCGCCGCCGCCTGGCTTGCGGGCATCGTCGTCGTAGCCGACCAGGGCCACGCTGTGCCCGTCGAAGACCTGGTCCTTGCCCGGCACGCCGAGAATCTGATTTCCCTTCATCGCCTTGGGCCAACGCATGCCGCACGCCACTGGGTGATGGTGGGCGAGCGCGTGTTTGATCGCCGTCAATTCGCCGTCGTTGAGCGGCCGATTCACGTTCCAGCGTCTGATCCAATGCACGCGCCAGCGCTCGCTGCGGGTCCGCGCATCGGCGAGTGCTCGGGGCGACGGTTTTTCGGCCGGATTTGATTTTTCGACATAGCGCATCAGGTCCGCCCGACAGATCCCCAGCACATTCAACCCGCGCGTCGCCTCATAAAACATGGCCTGATCGTGCGTTTTCCCGGTCGCTTTCTTGGCAGCCCAGATCGCGAATTCTTCGGAGAGCGGCGGATGAGCCGTGTCGCTTCCGCCGCCCGATTCGAATTCCGCGACCGCGGTGATCGCAAACAAAGAACACGTGTCCCGATCGCCCTGCGCCGTGCATGCGAGCCCATCGCTCTCGAACGCCGGCCGCAGATCAACATGGCTCGGCAGCGGCTTGCCGCCCT
>CAYWOV010000719.1:0-2941 GCA_964459965.1 uncultured Planctomycetaceae bacterium
AGAGAGAGGTCGTTTGGAGCCGCCTCGCGCAGGGTCGCATCGCACGTCCGAACGCCGCATTCATCGCGCGCGGCAATGAAGAACGCCTGACGGATCAGTTCCCTCGCCAGAAAAGTCGGCGGACATTCGGCATCACCGACGTTTGTTGTTTCGCGAATCGTGAGCGAGATGACGTCGCCAGCCGGTGCGGGTCGATCCTCTGCGAGCGCGGTCGCACAACCGAAGGCAAGCAGACTGAAAGCCAGCAAGCGAAGGTGAACGCGTCCTGACATGGCAATTGCCTCAAGCGAGCGAACGGAAATCGGAGAGCTATGCGATGATTCGGAAGAACAATTCTATCGCGCTGCCCTGAAACCGCCATTTCCGATTGCGCCACGCGGCGATGCGCTCGATAAATACACGCGGGATCTTGCTGATTCCGTGGCACGGCTTTGGGGCAGGAACTACCATGTCGATGTTTGTCGAAAACTCCGTTTGAATTCGACGAGTCGAAATATCCTGCTGGACTTTCAATAAATGCCCGACGCACAACTTGCCGACAATCCCTTGCTCGTTACCGAAGGGCTTCCGCGGTTTGACCGGATCGAGCCGGCGCACGTGGTGCCTGCCGTCCGCAAGGTGCTGGCCGACGCGACAGCGAAGTTTGAGCAAATCGAACGAGAGATCGCGCCGACATGGTCGTCTGTGGTCGAATCTCTCGACGGATTGAATATTCCCTTTCAATACGCCTGGAGCCCGGTTTCTCATTTGCTGGGGGTGCTCAATTCGCCCGAATTGCGGCGAGCACACGAAGAGGTCTTGCCCGAGGTCGTCTCGTTCAGCCTCCGCGTCAGCCAAAGCGAGCCCATTTATCGGGCCCTCAAGCAACTCAAGGAAGGATCTGCCTGGTCGACGCTGTCTGAGGCGCAGCGGCGGATCGTCGATCACAAAATCCTGGACGCCGAGCTTTCCGGCATCGGGCTGACGGGCGAGGCCCGCGCGCGATTTAACGCGATCGTGCAGGAGCTTTCCCAGTTGAGCACCGATTTTTCCAATCACGTGCTCGATGCGACAAAGGAGTTCTCGATCGTCGTTTCCGATATGTCAGACGTTGAAGGACTGCCTCCCAGCCTGCTGCGACTGGCGTCGCAGTCCTACAACAGCACGCTTCAAGCCGGAGCCGCGCCGGGGAGCGAAGAGGCCGGGCCTTGGCGGTTCACGCTGGAGTTTCCGAGCTACGGCCCGTTCATGCAGCACAGCCGCCGCCGCGAACTGCGCGAAAAAATGTACCGGGCCTATATCACGCGCGCCTCGTCAGGAACGCTCGACAACAAACCCCTCGTGCAAAATATCCTGTCTCTGCGAGCCGAAAAGGCGGAACTGCTGGGATTCAAGTCCTTTGCCGAGTTGAGCCTCGCCAAAAAGATGGCGCCCAGCGTGGCTGCGGTGGAGGAGATGTTCGAGACGCTGCGCCGCGCGTCATGGTCGGCCGCCCAGAACGAGCTCAACGAAATTCGCGGCCTGGCTGCTGAATCGGCCGTGCGCGAGCCGCTGGTGAATTGGGATATCCCCTTCTGGTCGGAGCGGCTGAGGGAGAAGAAATTCCAATACACCGAAGAGGAGTTGCGTCCGTATTTCCCGCTCGAATCGGTCTTGAAAGGGCTCTTCGCCCTGGCTCAGCGGCTCTTCGGGGTTCGCGTTACGCCGGCCGACGGCGAAGCGCCGGTCTGGCACAAAGATGTCCGATTCTTCCATGTCTCGGATGAGAGTGGGCAACGCGTCGCGTCATTTTATCTTGATCCCTACAGTCGCCCGGAAAATAAACGAGGCGGCGCCTGGATGGACGATTGCCTTGGCCGCCGCCGGCTCCACGGCCGCCTGCAGTTGCCCGTCGCCCACCTCGTTTGCAACTCGACCCCGCCGGCCGGCGGGAAACCGTCGCTGATGACGTTCCGCGAAGTCGAAACGCTGTTCCACGAGTTCGGCCACGGTCTCCAGCACATGCTGACGACGGTGGACTTCGCGGATGCCTCCGGAATCAATGGCGTCGAATGGGACGCGGTCGAACTTCCCAGCCAGTTCATGGAAAACTGGTGCTATCACCGACCGACGCTGTTGGGCTTAAGCGCCCATTACGAGACCGGCCAGCCGCTGCCCGAGGAACTCTTTGAGAAAATCTGTGCCGCCCGGACGTTTCAGGCCGGCATGCAAATGCTTCGGCAACTGTTATTCGGCATGACCGACATGGCATTGCACGCCGGTTTTGCGCCCGAGTCCGCCGACTCGATTTTCGAGCTGCAACGCAAAATCAGTGCGGGGACATCGGTCCTGCCGCTGTTGCCCGAGGACCGATCGCTATGTTCTTTCACTCATATCTTTTCCGGTGGCTATGCGGCCGGATATTACAGTTACAAATGGGCCGAGGTCTTGAGTGCCGACGCCTACAGTGCCTTTGAAGAGGCCGGTCTGGAGAACGACCAGGCCGTCGCGAGAATCGGCCGCCGGTTTCGCGATACGGTTCTCGCCAAAGGTGGCGGCCGCCATCCGATGGACGTCTTTAGGGACTTCCGTGGCCGCGAGCCAAGCCCGGAGGCTCTCTTGCGTCACAATGGCTTGGCCTGAGCGGAAAAGCCGCGACACGCCGAACAGGCAGTTAACGTCCGCCGGCGAGCGATGAGAGAGGCGAAATGCCCGAAGACACTTCGGAACCGCGAGCGCCGCGCCGGCGATTTCTGGCAATCTGGGTCCAGTCATTGTTGGCCGTCGTGGGACTGGTTGCGGTCGTTTCCGGCATCGGCCTGCTCTTTCCATCCGTTCGAAAGCGGTTTGCGGTTTCGAAAATCTCCTCCCCATTTCAACCGATTTGCACTGTCGAAAGCTTGGCCCCGAACGAATGGCAGTTCGTCAAATTTGAAACGGTGCGAGGCGGCTGGTGGGACCGAGTGGTGCAGCAGCGCGGGGT
>CAYWOV010000720.1:0-2939 GCA_964459965.1 uncultured Planctomycetaceae bacterium
TTGGCCGCGGACTGGTAGCAACGACCGAAGACTTCGGCTATCAGGGCTCGCCTCCCACACATCCAGAGCTACTCGATTGGCTGGCGGTCGAATTCATTCGACAAAACTGGTCCATGAAAGCGATGCACCGGTTGATGGTCACCAGCGCGACGTATCGCCAATCGTCAATGGTCACTCCGGAATCGCTGGCGCAGGATCCGGAGAATAAGCTGCTCCGCCACGCTCCGCGGGTGCGGCTCGAAGCGGAACTCGTCCGCGATTCTGAGTTGAAAGCTGCTGGTCTATTGACCGAGACAATCGGCGGGCCCAGCGTCTTTCCGCCTCAGCCCGCCAGCGTAACAACCGAGGGAACGTACGGTGGACTCGCGTGGAACGATAGCACAGGGCTCGATCGTTACCGCCGGGGTCTCTACACGTTCTCGAAGCGGACAGCACCGTTTGCCATGCTGTCGACTTTTGACGGCCCGAGTGGCGAAGCGTGCCTGGCTCGCCGGGAAGTCACGAATACTCCGCTGCAGGCTCTCACGCTTCTGAACGACGCCATGTTTGTGGAAATCGCACAGGGCCTGGCCCGATACGTCGCGTCGCATTCGCACGGGTCTCCGGAAGAAATTGCCAGCGCCCTCTTCCGCCGCTGCCTGACTCGTCCACCGGAACATGACGAATTGGCCGCGCTCGTGGCGTTCCAGCGCAAAGAGTTTGCGCGGTTCCGCCGCGATTCCAAGGCGACGCAAGAACTCATTCAGGGAACCAGCGGACACCCAAAGGTCGACGACCAGGCCGAGTTGGCCTCCTGGACCGCGGTTGCCCGCGGGTTATTGAATCTCGACGAGACGATCACCAAGGAATAGTCCATGAATTGCCAGGACTACTTGTACCGAGGACGCGACCCGATAGAAGTCACGCGACGCTGGTTCTTCCAGCAGTGCGGCGTGGGACTGGGCCGAATCGCACTGGCGGGGCTATTTACCGGTGCCCTGACGCGATCGGCGACAAGCGCCCTCACCTCGAACGCGGCCATGCTTCCCAAGCGATCGCACCAGGCGGGCCGTGCGAAGGCCGTGATTCATCTCTTTATGGCGGGGGCTCCCAGCCATCTGGACCTGTTTGACTACAAGCCGAAGCTTGCCGAGTTCGAGGGGAAGCCGATCCCGCCGTCAATCATCGGGGGACAGCGGTACGCGTTCATTCGTTCGGACGCGGCCGTGCTCGGTCCGCGATTCCACTTCTCCCGGCACGGCCAAAGCGGGGCGGAAATCGCCGATATTCTTCCGCACTTCGGGAAAATTGTCGACGACGTGTGCCTCATCCGTTCGATGCACACCGATCAGTTCAACCATGCACCGGCCCAGCTCTTCATCAACACGGGGGCAGCCCAGCCAGGACGCCCCAGCATGGGGTCATGGGTCGTGTATGGATTGGGGGCGCAGACCAGTGATCTGCCCTCGTTTGTCGTGATGTCGACTGGCACGGGGATCAGCGGCGGGGCGGCCAATTGGTCAAGCGGCTTCCTCCCTACGCTTTACAGCGGCGTGCGGTTCCGCAATCAGGGCGATCCGATCCTCAACGTGTCGCGGCCTCCCGGCGTGAGCGCGGGTCTACAGCGCGACACGCTGGAACTGGTGCGGTCGCTCAATCACCGGCGGCTCGACCTGCTCGGCGATCCTGAAATCGCCACGCGGATCGCGTCTTACGAAATGGCCGATCGGTTGGAGACCTCGGCCCCCGAGCTGATGAACCTTCGCAGCGAAAGCCGCTCGACCCTTGCCATGTACGGAGCCGAGCCCGACAAGCCTTCCTTCGCGCGAGCGTGCCTCTTAGCGCGGCGAATGGTCGAGCGGGGCGTGCGGTTCATCAATATTTATCACGAAGGTTGGGACGCCCACAGCGATTTGAACGGCAACCATCGCCAGAATTGCCTGGCGACCGATCAAGGGGCCGCTGCTCTGGTCCAAGACCTTAAACAGCGGGGCTTGTTGGACGAAACGCTCGTGATTTGGGGTGGTGAGTTCGGCCGCACTCCGATGGTCGAAAGCCACCCCGTTCTTCACCGCAGTCTCGGTCGCGACCACCATCCGCAGGCGTTCACGATGTGGATGGCCGGCGGCGGGATCAAGCCGGGGATCGTTCACGGCGCCACCGACGACCTCGGCTTTCACGTCGTCGAGAAGCCAGTGCACGTCCACGATCTGCAGGCGACGATTCTGCATCTATTGGGTCTCGAACACGAGCGGCTGACTTTCCGCCACTCCGGCCGGGATTTCCGCCTGACGGACGTGAGCGGCCAGGTCGTCCGGCCGATCTTGGCCTGAATGGCCAGCTTCAGCTAATCTGCCGAACGCCTGGCTTTTGAGACTACGCTCACCGCGAGGACGGCATGACGATTCCCGCATATGACGTGATCGTGCTTGGTGTCGGCGGCGTTGGCAGTGCGGCTCTCGACCACCTCGCGCGGCGCGGGCTTCGCGTATTGGGCGTGGATCGTTTTCCGCCGGGACACGACCGGGGCAGTTCGCACGGTCGCACACGTCTCATCCGTCAGGCCTATTTCGAGCACCCGGACTATGTACCCCTCCTCAGGCGGGCGTATGAGCTGTGGGCCGATCTGTCGGCCCGTTCCGGCAAGACGCTTTATCACCAGGTCGGCGTGCTTCAGGCGGGTCGTCCAGATGGCACGGTCGTGCCGGGCGTTCTCGCGAGCGCTCGCCAGCACGGACTTGACGTCGAAGAACTTTCGGAAGGCGAAATCACTGCGCGGTTTCCTGGATTGCGCGTGCCGCCTCCGCTCGTCGCCGTTTTTGAGCGGCGGGCCGGATATCTCGACGTCGAAGACTGCGTCCGCGTGGCGGCACGCCAGGCCGTCGAGCTGGGTGCCAAATTGCAGGTGGGTGAAAGCGTGCGCGGCTGGAGGGCGGAGGGCAGCGGTGTGGCTGTCGAGA
>CAYWOV010000721.1:0-2938 GCA_964459965.1 uncultured Planctomycetaceae bacterium
ATTCGCCATTACCTCAAAACGGGGAGTGTTTTGGAGGCGACCTGTTTTCCGGCAAGTGTCGTCTGCTTCGATGAGTCTCCGAAGAGAATCACAGCCAGCGACCGGCTTTTCTACGGGCAATACGACCCGAAAAGCGATCGCATGATTGCCCTGCTCAGACAGCTCACGGGCGGGAGGTTCCAACATGGGGCCATTGCACGGATCCTCGCGAGAGAATTCTGGAGCAAAGGAATCGCTCCAACGTATCGCGAGTATGCCGCGGAATGGTTAATCGCCAAAGAGCAACACAAGCGACCGAATCCGGAATGGGCCTTTTTGTCGGACCGGGCGGAAGGCAAGGGGACGACGAAGTGGAAGGAGCTGCGGAAGCGGAAAGCGAGAAAGGTACTTCGCGTCCTCAAGCGGCTCGAGCAACAGAGCACGTTGGACGCACCGGAGCAGCAGCATAAGAAAGCGTTCAACCGGGCTGGATCACGCGGCTAGAGCGCTTCGCCCCCCGTTTTGCGATCCGCTTAGGATCCAGCCGCCACCGACCGCGTCGGCACGACGAACGTGCGGATCCGTTGCGGGTATTTGCCCACGCGAATCCGCTTGATCTCCCTCAGATCGCGGACCGAGATGACCGACACGTCGTCCGATTTGCGATTGGTGACGTAGGCGAACGCTCCGTCCTGGCTGAAGGCGATCCAATTCGGCTCGCGGCCGACGGGGATTGTCGCCAGCAGCTTCAAATCGGGCACGCGATAAACGCAAACGTAATTGGCCACTCCGCCTGAGGCGAACAGCAGCTTTTCGTCGGGCGATAGCTCAAGTCCATGGTTATAGGTGTGCGGAAAGAACTTCGGCAGCTTCACTTCGGGACCAAGCGGCGGCAGCAACACTTCGCGGACGATTTTGTCCGTCGACAAATCGACTACCTCGAATCCGTGCAGCCGCGAAAGCTGGACGTAGGCGATCGATTCGTCATGCAACAAGGCAAAGGGCCGCACGCCGTCCTTAAACGGCAACACCTTGACCGGCTTAGGCGTATTGAGATCAAACACACTTAAGACGTCGGTCATCATCGAACCGACGTAGATCCGTTTGCCGTCCGGCGACAACCGCGTTCCGTGGCCTCCGAAGCCGATCGGAAACTTCTTGACGACTTTGTGCTCTTGGGTGTCAATGACCTCCATCCACAGTGTGTTGAACAGCGGTACGTAGAGCAGCCGATCGTCGAGCGAAATGCTCAAATGATTGGGCCACCCGTCGACCCGCGTTCGCCACAGAATTTTCTCGGTCTCCGTGCTGACAGCGATCACCTCGCCCGACTCGGCCGAGTGCCTGTCTCCGCTGGCGAGGCTATCGTAGCGATTGACGTAGAGAATCCGTCCGTCATGGGACGGGGTGACATCATCGAGAAACGGCCCCAGATGGATCGTGCTGACGACCGTGTGGCCGGGGATGTCGATGACGGAAACATCGCCGCTATCGGAATTTTCCAGGTAGGCGAATTCGGCCGCCGCGCTGGCACGAATGCTCGAGAACAATATCGTCGCGCAAACCGCGGTCAACCGAAATGCGTTGGTCGTCATTGCTGGACCGGGTTAAGAGGCCATTGCACGTGGAAAGATGCGAACAGGAACAGCTACGAGGCTGATTGTACATTTTGTGACTGTCGCTCACACTTGGGCCGCTCCCGCTTGGTCAGAGCCGCCGCCAGTGCACCGGGCGCGGGAGACCGCTGGAAAGAATGGCGCCCAGACAGCAACCCGCGATAGCCGGCTCTCTCTGCTGCGCTACTTGGGCCCAAGGAGCTTGCCCATCGATTCTCGGCGGATGTGTAAATTGTCGACATAGTCGCCGTCTGTCAGTTCGGTTTGCCTTTGGTCGAATGCGCCGAACACACGCAGGTGGTGCTGATGCGCGAAAGCGCGGAGGTATTGTTCGGTCTCAGCGGCCGGAGTCTCCCGACCAATCGCCCGGTACTGCGCTTCGAGCGGCTGATACATCCAATTCAATGGGGGGGTGAGCACGATGTCGACTTTGGTCCCTGAACGGATTGCGCTCAGCACGAACGCTTCGAACAGTCGGCAACGCGCCTCGTCGCGCCGCGTCGCCTCTATCTCCGCAAGCCGCAGAACCCACGCGCCATAGCGTTTTCGTATGCTCGCCGGAGTGGCGCTTTGCATCGCTTGGGACCATTGGACCGAGCCGTCGGGATACAGGACATTTCTTTCGTCCCCGCGCTTGTCTTGGTTTGCGAGCGCATTCCGCTGTGCATAGCGTCGCAACACGACCCTTAACGACAATTGCATATACCGCGGAGAAATGAGCTTGTCGTAAGGGTCAAACCATCCCTGATCAAGCTTGAGGCCTGGAGCCATCTCATTGGCACGTCCTGGGGCAGGTGGATCGTTTGTCGACGCGTCGTTTTTTGCAACGCTCAAACGCTTTAGCACGCGCCCCCAAATGGGCTCGAAGTTGCTGATGAGGACCGACGACCTCTTTCCCAGCATGGTGCCCCAGCCGTGCACCTCGAGGAGGATCCGCTTCGGGCGCCGCCCGCCTTCACATGCTAATTCGCACATGCACATGGCCTCTTCGAGATCCCCGCCCGGAACGGCTCCGTTGAGCATCGTTTGTCCGGGAAAGTTTTCGGAATGAAACGGTGTGCAAATACTTGATCCAAGCACGAGCACGTCAATGTTCTTCCGGTCGCGAATCAACTCCTCGAACGCAAGGGCGTGGTTGTACTCGGCCTCGATCTGATGCGGTCGACCGGCAAGAAGATCCTCCCGGATGAGATCCTCATAACCATCCAGAGGACGGCCGGCGATCCGTCCAAAGAGACGGGCCGGGTCGACCGACCAGTTGATGGCCGCCATCGCAAGCACAAAAGGCACAAACACGGTGAGTCGCAGCAAGAATCGCCGCATGGAACGCTCAAAACTGGAAG
>CAYWOV010000722.1:0-2937 GCA_964459965.1 uncultured Planctomycetaceae bacterium
TGCGGCAAAGGCCCTCTCCCTGCTCTCGAAAGAGATGATCGAGTCGGACCCGGCGACCAGGACGGACTCTGGCTGGCGGTCGGCGTCTTGGGAAAACGAGGGCATCAAGTCACCGTCGCCAACACGGGGCACGAGGCGGTCGCCAGCGCGGCGGCCGGTGAATTTGATTTGATCTTCATGGACATCCAAATGCCGGAGATGGACGGCCTGGAAGCGACACGCCGCATTCGCGCACACGAGTTGGAAAGCGGTCGGCGTGTGCCCATCATCGCGATGACGGCACAGGCCATGAAAGGGATGCGCGAGCGCTGCCTTTCGGTCGGCATGGACGATTATCTCGTCAAACCGGTCCGCGCTCGCGAGATCTACGACAAGATCGAGTCTCTCTTTTCGTCGCGACCGATGTCGCCCGTTGCATCCACGGCCGATTTGGCCACCATTGTTCCCGCGAGTGCAATCGACTGGGAGGCCGCTATGTCGGTCGTTGCCGGCGACCGCGAGCTGTTGCGGGAAGTTGTTGAAGCGTTTCTTGAGGAGGTCCCCGGTCTGCTCGATCAGGCAAAGGCCGCCATGACGGCGGTCGATGCGGTACAACTGCGTCGTAGCGGCCACACGATTAAAGGCGTGATGCGAACGCTCGGGCTGCAAGCATCCGCCGAACTGGCCGCTGAGCTTGAGGATATGGGCCGCTCAGGCGACCTGTCGGGAGCATCAGCCGTATTGGCTCGGCTCGAATCGAGGCTGGACGAAATCGTTCCCGAGGCGAAAGCCTTTGCGAGCACGGACCGGACACGCTAGAACAAAGGCACGCATTTGGCGGTTTTTGGTTGCCGTCGCCGCCGGCGTGAGAGAAATTGTAGCCCGATCCAACGTGAAAATCGAAACACCTTCCGGTTCGACTCGCCATGCGATTCGCGTTGACTGAGGAGAAGATTGCGTATGGCCACGCTCTTAGTCGTTGATGATTCGGCGATGGACCGCCGCCTGATCGGCGGAATCCTCGAGAAGAATCCCGACTGGGCCATTCTCTATGCGGTCAACGGTAAAGAAGCCCTCCTCGAAGTAGAAAGGCACATCCCCGACGTCGTCCTGACAGACATGCAAATGCCGGAGATGAACGGATTGGAACTGGTGACCGCGATCAAAGAGGAGTATCCGCTCATTCCGGTGGTCCTCATGACGGCCCAGGGAAGCGAGGAGATTGCCGTTCAGGCGCTACGCCGCGGCGCCGCCAGCTACGTTCCCAAACGTCGCCTGGCCCAAGACCTCCGGGAGACGGTCGAACGCGTGCTCGGCACGGCTGACGTCGACCGGTCGGAATCGCGATTGATGCACCGCGTCACCAAACAGCAAACGACGTTTGTGCTCGAAACCGATTCAACCCTCGTGCCTTCGGTCGTCAACTATATCCAGCAAGCAATGACTCGGATGCGATTCTGTGACGACACCGAATGCTTGCGCGTGGGAGTGGCGCTCGAGGAGGCACTGCTCAATTCCTATTATCACGGAAATTTGGAAATCAGCTCTGATTTGCGGGAGTCCGATCACAATGCTTATTACCAGCTTTCCAAGAAACGGTCGCAGGAACCACCCTACTGCAATCGCAAAATCTTCATCGAAAGCCTGTTGACGCCGGAAGAGTGCCGTTTCGTGATTCGTGACGAAGGCCCAGGTTTTGATCCCTCGCTCCTTCGCGACGCGACCGATCCAGCCAATCTGGAGCGCCCCTGCGGGCGAGGATTGCTGTTGATCCGCACCTTCATGGACGAGGTTCGCTACAACGAACAGGGAAACGAAGTGGTCCTGATCAAACGACGCCGACAAAGCATGCCGGTCGACGACGGTTCCGAGGCGGCATGAGCTGCTAAAAGCAATCCCATGTCGCTGTCATTCCAGATTCCCCCATTTGAGCCGCATCCGCTCTTCCGGAATCGCCACGCGCAAACTCTTGCGGGCACCTATTTGCCGGGCCGGCGGTTTCCCTATCGGGCCGTCCGCCACCGCGTTGTGCTTCACGACGCCGACGTCATCGTGCTTCACGACGACTCACCGGCCGACTGGCCGGCGGGCGGCCGCGTCGCGCTATTGCTTCACGGTCTGGCCGGTTGCCATTCGAGCGCCTATATGGAGCGCGTCGCCGGCAAACTGAACGGGGCCGGCGTGCGGACGTTTCGCATGGATCTGCGCGGATGCGGAGCCGGCGAAGGGCTGGCTGCGCGTCCGTATCACGCCGGCCGATCCGACGACGCGATCGCCGCACTCGAATTCGTGCAGACACTGTGTCCCAACGCGCCGGTGACGCTCGTGGGATTCTCTCTTTCGGGAAATATCGTGCTCAAGCTGCTCGGAGAGGCGCCGGACGCAGTCCCGTCGAACGTCGTCAACGCCGCCGCCATTTGCCCGGCAATCGATTTGGGACACTGTGTTCGGTCGCTGGTAGGACCATTCCAGCGAAGGTACGACCGCTACTTTGTTCGCGTGCTTTGTGCGCAGATTCGCACGAATGGCCGTTTGCGAACCGATCTGCCGCCCCTTGACGTAACTCGTCCAATCGCGTCGATCTTTGATTTTGACGATTTGTATACCGGTCCGGTGTGCGGATTCGGGTCGGCGGACAATTACTACACGTCCAGCAGCGCCGCACGCCACATCGAACGAATCCGGGTTCCCACGCTCATTCTCGCAGCGGCCGATGATCCGCTCGTCCCCATCTCGTGCTTTGACGCGGTTCGTACTCCTCCCAACGTGCTGCTGCACGTAACGACGCACGGCGGCCACTTGGGATACGTCGGCAAACGCGGCATCGATCGAGACCGACGCTGGATGGATTGGCGACTCGTGGATTGGGTTACGTCGGATCTCGCCGGGCGTGACACTGCAGAAATGCGGAGCGCCGAAACGGCGAGCCGCCTTGATCCTTGTCCAACCGCCGTGCTT
>CAYWOV010000723.1:0-2934 GCA_964459965.1 uncultured Planctomycetaceae bacterium
GCAGGAATCCGATCCGGCCGCGAATCTCCTTGAGCGCCTCGGCGGCGATCATTTGCCGGGTTTCATCCAGATCGAGCGATTCGAAGTACGAAAAAGCCTCGACAATGCTCAGCGCGCAGATTTCGGGCAAACTCAGCGAAGCCGGTTTGCCTCCCTCGGCATAGCGCGCACTGCTTGACGTCACGCGAACGTTGCGTGCCTGCGCGTTGAGCCGAGTGCCGCGGCACTCGCTGCAGAGGATGAACTCCATGTATTTTTCGAGCTGCCGGCGGCGCATGATGTTCTTGGCTTTGCGGTAGCTCTCCAAGAGTTCCGCGACGAGGCCCTCGTACGTGCCGCCATGTTTCCACACGCCGCTGGAGGAGCGCCAGGCATAAGTGATGTGGCGATCGCCCGTGCCGTACAAAAACTGCTCTCTTGCCCCGTCGGACAGCTTGTTCCAAGGCGTCTTCAGGAGCGACTCCTCCGCCAATCCGAGGTCCTTCTCAATCGACTTGGCGACCCCCTGATAAATGTGCCTCCGCCAGCGACCGATCTTGGAGATGGGGCCCAAGAGTTCGACGGCGCCTTGCCACAGCGAACGGCTGTCGTCAGGGATGAGCCGATCGATCACGAAGTCGTGCCGCATGCCCAGGCCGTTGCAACGCGGGCACATTCCCTGCGGACTGTTAAAGCTGAAGAGCTGCGGACTCGGCGGCTCGTAGCTGATGCCGCAGTGCATGCAGGCGTATTGGGAGCTGTAGCGAGTTTCGGTCGCCTGACCGCCTTCGTCGGTTTCTTTTTCTTCGCGTGCGGCCCGTCGCGCGGCAGTTGTCGTATCGGCCACCTCCTGCGTTACAACGAGCGTTCCGCCCGACAGTTTCAGGGCCGTCTCAATCGAATCGGTCAGTCGCGTGCGCGAGATGCTTCCCGCCACAAGGCGATCGATCACCACCTCGATGGTATGCCGCATCTGCCGGTCGAGCCGCAAGTTGTCCGATAATTGCACCACTCGGCCGTCGACACGCGCCCGCAAGAAGCCCTGCCGTCGCAAGTCGTCGAACAGATCCTGGTATTCGCCTTTCTGCTGCTGAATCACGGGAGCCAGGAGCTGCATCCGCGTTCCGGCAGGAATCCGTGCGACGTGCTCGATGATCTGTTCGACTGTCTGTGCGGTGATCTGCCGGCCACACTTCGCGCAATACCCCGTTCCGACTCGCGCGAAGAGCACACGCAGATAGTCGTAAATCTCGGTGATCGTTCCGACCGTGCTGCGCGGGTTCCGCCCGGCGGCTTTCTGCTGGATTGAGATCGACGGAGCTAGCCCGGAGACTGAGTCAACTTCCGGTTTGGGCATCTGCCCTAGAAATTGGCGGGCGTAGCTGGAAAGGGATTCGACGTACCGTCGCTGCCCCTCGGCGTAAAGCGTGTCAAAGGCCAGCGAACTCTTGCCCGAGCCGCTCACCCCCGTCATGCAGATCAGTCGGTTTCGCGGAATCCGCAGGTTCACATTGCGCAGGTTATGTTCGCGCGCCCCACGGATGATGATGTCGGTCGAGGCCATTGTGTCTTCAAAAATCCGAAACACGAATGACGAAGGCAGCACGAAGCAACAATGGTCCCCTGTTGGGTTTTGTGCCTCGCGCTGCCTTCATCATTCGGATTTTGTGGTTCCTGTTTCGTCCTGGAATGGTTCGTTGCGAAGCAAGCTTTCAGGGTTCACCGCCGGTTCCCGCTTCGCTGGCGGGTTGACTGGAATGTCGGTCGGAAAATCGGCGAACTCGTGCTCTTCTGGGTCGGGTTCCGGGATGCGGACCGTGGGTTTCGGGCGTGGCAGCTCGACGAGCTGCATCGAGACCCCTTCTTTGGTGCAATTGCAGACTCGGCCGACCACCTGTCCTTCCGCGCGTGTCTCCCGGCCGCAAGCCGGGCATCGCCAGACGCGACGGACATCCAGGTCGAGCCGCATTCCCGGACCCTTCATTTGCGTTCTCCGAATAATAATTGTAGCGGGCGACGGTCAAATGATCGCGTCGCGACGCATTTTGGGAAGGTGTCGCCGCGTCGTCTGTTCTTTATGATTTTGATTGCTGAACAATTGCCTGCACGCATTGGAACCTGGGCCAATCGCCATGTCGATGGAGAAGTCCGACGCCCTCATCATCCGCCTGGCCGACTTCAGCGAGTCCAGCCGGGTGGTGACTTTCTTCACCCGTGATTTCGGTCGAATATCGGCTTTGGCGAAGGGAGGTAAACGACTTAAAGGGCCGTTCGAGGCTGCTCTTGACCTGCTGGCCGTGTGTCGGATAGTGTTCCTCCGCAAGTCTATGCCCGGCCTTGACATATTGACGGAAGCCCAACTGACGTCAAGGTTTAAGCCGAGCGGCCGGGACCTCGTCCGTTTTTATGGCGGATACTACATCGCCGAGCTTCTCACCGGTTTGACGGAGGAAGCCGACCCACATCCGCAACTTTATCAGGAATCCATTGACGCATTGACGCGCCTGCAGGAGGCCGATCCAAAAGTTGCCATCATTCGATTTGAGCTTGCCGTCCTACGCGAGATTGGACAGTTGCCGGCTTTGGACGTTTGCGTGAACTGCGGACGACCGGCCGACGGCGCAGGAACGTGGTTGTTCTCGATTAGGCAGGGGGGCCTGGTCTGTCCAAATTGTGCACAGGAGTCAATTGCTGGAGAGCCCGTCTCGGCGGGAACGGTTGCCGTCTTGCGACGGTTGTCGGATGAGTCGGCCGCGGTCGTCGATCGCCTGGCCCTCTCGCCGCGGCAATTGCAAGAAGCCCGGCAAATAGTCACCGCGGCCGTTTCGCACGCCCTCGGTCACCCGCCCAAGATGCTCCGATACATTTCGAGTTGAAGAAAGTGAAACGCGGAATCGCTCCCTCCCTTCCCCGAGTTCGTCGCTTCCTTTCCTCAAAAGCAGTCACGGATGACGA
>CAYWOV010000724.1:0-2929 GCA_964459965.1 uncultured Planctomycetaceae bacterium
TTGAGCTGTTCGGCATCGACGTCGCGGCTGAAAAATCGCTGTGGCAATTCGTGTTTGGGATCTACCTGACAACGACGATTGACCATTGGAACCAGCCGGTCGATGACCCATTGCGGTGGTGGCTCGATCAACCGCGGCGGCTCGAACGAAAAATCGAGGACGGCATTTGGCTGCGAGTGATCGATGTCGCCGCCGCGCTTGCGGGGCGAAAGTATTCGTGCGCGGGCTCGCTTGTGCTCCGCGTCCGCGATGAGCACTGTCCCTGGAACAATGGCGTCTGGCAACTTGAAGTCGACGGTGACGGCACGGCCCGCTGTCGAGCGTCAAACGCAGAGCCGGAACTCGAGTTGACTGCCTACGCTTTGGGAATGGTCTATCTCGGCGGCCATCGCTTCGCCGCGCTCGCCAAAGCCGGCCTGATCACAGGCTCGTCCGAGGCGATTCGCCTGGCCGACGTGCTCTTCAGTTGGGAGCCTTTGCCATTCTGCCCAGACTTCTTTTAGCAGCGGCCCGTTGTCAGCCAACAGTGAGACGCTTCGCGCGCGGGCAATCGGACTGCCCGCAGTGTCTCGACAATCGTTAAAGTTTTCCTATTTTGCCAACCGATTTGAAGAGGAGCCTACGTCGAGCATTGCGTAACCGGTCTTGTGAACGGGTCCCAATGAATAGATTCGCTCGTTTCGGTCGCCGGATCGGTTGGGCGCTGGGATTGGGCGCGCTGGCTTTGGCGGGATGCACAAGTCCCATCAAGCACAATTTCGATCCCTTCGCACACGCGGCCAGTTACGACGTGCCTCGCGAATTGCAAAAAGCAACGTTGCCCGCCTATCGAGTCGAGCCGCCCGACGTCCTGTTGATCGAGGTGGCCCACAATGTCCGCAGCCCGAATGAGCCGATCAAAGCGGGTGACGATCTCACGATTCGCGCCGACCTGCCCGGTGAAAGCGCCACCCAGTCGGCACAAAATACGGCCAACCTCGGCGTCATCGGCCTGACCGATTACCACTTGATTAATGGCTTTTATCGAGTTCAGGCCGACGGCTCGATCGATCTTGGACCGATTTATGGTTCCGTGAAAATCGCCGGCATGATTCCCGACGGTGCGCGGCAATTGCTGGCCAATCATCTGCGAACAACGAGCGGCATCGCCGATGTCAAGGCGTCCGTCTCGTACTCCGATGTCGGCGGACGTCAAGTTATCGCCGGCGAACATCTCATTCGTCCAGACGGTCAAATTTCGCTGGGGATTTACGGCAATCTTCGCGTCTCGGGAATGACTTTGGATCAGGTGGCGGATGTCGTCACTTCGCATTTGCGGAGGTACTTGAACGACCCCGACGTGCGGGTCGACGTCTTGGGATACAACAGCAAGGTCTTTTACGTCGTGACCGACGGCGGCGGAAACGGCGAACGAGTCGACCGACTGCCGTTCACAGGCAACGAAACAGTCTTGGACGCCGTGGCCCAGATTCAGGGTCTTTCGGATATTTCGTCCAAACGCGTTTGGGTCGCACGTCCAGCGCCGCCCGGGTGTGCCGGTTCGCAGGTGATGATGGTCGACTGGCGCGGCATCACGCAGGACGGCCTGACGGCGACAAACTATCAAATCCTTCCGGGCGACCGGGTCTACATCAAGGCCGACGACCTGGTCGCGCTCGACAACTGGCTTGTCAGGGTGACAACTCCCATCGAACGCGTCTTCGGCGGAGTCTTGTTGGGTGCCGGTGCCTACAACCGTGTCTTAAACGCAGGTGTTGTGACCAGTAGCAGCGCCACCAGCACAGGAACCGGAGCAGGATTTTAGTGGCCGGTGATGAAATTAAGCTGGAAGGATGAAAGATGGGTCAGACTCACTGGGCTGCGACGGCCCAATCTTATTCATCCTTCGTCCGTCCCTCACTAGCCGCTGGCCAGTGGTCACTCGTAGAATCCAGGTGTACGGGCCGGATGGAGCATCGATATGAACAGGATTCTTGCCGTCACCGGAGCACTTCTCTTCGTCGTGGCCGTAACTGGCGACGCCGCTTGGGCACAGATCCCGCAGTACCAAGCGGGACCTCAAACGGGAGGGGGCGGTCCGACGCTTAAGCGAAGCACACGTCCGGTCGTGAGTACTTACGCCGGCCTTTTGGGCTCGGGCGTCGGTGCGAATAGTGCGATCGGTTATCAGTACTTCACACGGGTCCAGCCGCAGCTCGCGGCGAGCCGTGCCATTGGAAATTTGGGCCGCTCGGTCAATCGTCTCCAAGCTCAGAACCTGGGTGCTGGGGGACTCACAAGTTTGACGGCCGACCAGCAATTGGCCTCGCAACAACAGTTGGTCGCCGCCGGAATCGGCCCGACCGGCCATTCGATAAGCTATTTTTCGCATCTCGGCTATTTCGGCACCAACGTCCGAGGTTCGACGGGTGCAGGAACTGGAACCACTGCGGGGACTGGTGCTGCGAGTTCGCCGCTGCCAGCACGGCGGTGACGTTCGTTCAACGCTGACGTTGGGGGCCGCCTTGTAACGTCATCGATTGTCATGGAAGACAGATTGGAGTCATGGGATGATCCCGATGGCACGCGCTCTGACTCTGGGGCGATTGGCTTTGGGGGGACTGGTCGTTGGCGGTGCGGTCGCTCGTTGTCGGGCGGACGTCACCTTGCCGAACACGCCGGCCGCCTATCGCCTGCAAAATTGCGCAGTTGCTGATCCGCAGACAGCCGGTTGCGGCCGCGGCCCGCTACCTCCCTATAACCGAGGCTGGTGGCTGAACAATCCGCGCGGGACAGGCGTGGACGACCCGTGGCGGCCGCCGAAGGTCTGGCCACAGACTCGTTATCCCGTCGTTCCCGCCTACACCCGGCCGAGCTTCGGATTTTATGAAACGAATTGGCGCGTGCTGAATGTCTGCGGGACTTCGCCGTGGACGCGGACGCCCCCGAT
>CAYWOV010000725.1:0-2927 GCA_964459965.1 uncultured Planctomycetaceae bacterium
AGCAGTCGCTGGAGCATACGCGCGATCTGTTGCGGGCAAGGGACGCGGTCATTTTCGGCCTGGCGAAGCTCTCGGAATCGCGAGACCCCGAAACGGGGCACCACCTCGAACGGATTTCCCTGTATTCCACACGCCTCACGGCGGCCCTGTCTCGGCATCCGAAATATCGAGCTGCGATCACGCCAGCCTTCGTGCGCCTAATTGGCATCAGCTCGGCGCTGCACGACATCGGAAAGGTCGGCATCGAAGACTCGGTGCTGCTCAAGCCAGGGATTCTCACAGCGACCGAACGCTTTCGCATGCAGTTGCACGCGGAAGTCGGAGCCGAGTGCATTCGCGAGATCGAGCGGCGGCTGGGAAGGTCCAACTTCCTGGAGATGGCGAGAGAGATCGCCCATTCGCACCATGAGCACTGGGACGGCAAGGGCTATCCGGAAGGTCTGTCCGGCGAAGGCATTCCGCTGGCGGCCCGCATCGTGGCCATTGCCGATGTTTACGACGCTCTGTCCGTCCGCCGCGTCTACAAGGAACCCGTCCCGCACGGCGAATGCGTGGAGGTTATTCGCCAAGCGGCAGGTCGGCAGTTCGATCCCGACCTGGTACGGGTTTTCCTGCAGATCGAGCCGCAATTTCAGGAAATCGCCAAGCGGTTCGCCGACGAGGCTTCACGCCGCGCCGCAGACTCGCAGTCCGAAACGCGAGCCGAGACAGGCGGTCGAATGACCTCAGAACAACAAGACGCGCTGCTGGCGGCCCTGACGGAATGTGAAGAAACGTCCCAACAACTCACGGAGCCAGTGACCACAGACGCCTAGCGGTCGTTGCCGATCGCCAAGCCGCGGACGGACCGCTGACGAGGTCTCTGGCTGTCGCCCAACCGAGAGCGAGAGAGCTTTGGCTCCCGTCTCTCGCGCAGAGCCTCTCGGACACAAGGGTAATTCCGATTCTTACAAGGACCATGGCATGACTCAGATCAAAGCCAATCAACGCACGTTGGAAGTTATTCTCATTCTCATCTCGGCCGCGCTGACATGCGTTTTGTACCAGATGACGGGCTACGGGATCATCGTCTTGAACCTGTTCTTCCTGCCGGTGACACTCGCGGCCTTTTACCTGGGCCGTTACCGGGCGGGCGTGTTGGCATTTTTCAACGTGATTACCGCATCGATCGTCACTACGCTCCATCTCGAGGACTTTGCCGGGAACACCTCGCCGCTCGTCATCGGGTTATCGGTCGTGGTCTGGGGTGGGGTGCTCGGTCTGATGGCCCTGATGGTCGGCACGCTTAGCGACGAACTCTCGTCGCGAATGGCCGAGCTCCACGAGGCGTACGTGGGAGTCGTCGAGGTTCTCTCGCAATACCTGCAAAGCGCTAATCCGCGCCTCAAAGACCGTTCGCACCGCATCGCCGAGCTGTGCCAGGAAGTGGCGCAGCAAATGAAGCTCTCGCCGCGGGCAGTCGACGACATTCGCGTGGCGGCCCTGCTGCACGACATCGAGAATATCGAAGTCACCGCCCGCGTGATCCGTAAGGCGATGGGCGATCTCACGGACGAGCAGAGGGGGGCCGGACAACACACGTTCCACGGCACCGAATTGGTCCATTCGCTCGGACCCGTTCTGCTTGGAGCGTTTCCTCTCCTGCTCAACCAAGCGGAACCTGAACAGCAGCATTCGACGCCCGGTGACCGGCCGGCCGAAAATGTTCCGCTTGGCGCTCGGATCATTCAAACCGTCCGTGCCTACGACGCGCTTAAAAACGACAGATGGGGCCTGCCGGGAGTCAGTCAAGCCGATGTGATCGAGGACCTGCGCCGCGATGCGGAGGGGAATCACCATCCGACGGTCGTGCGGGTGCTCGAGCGGATCGTCTCCCAGCAGCAGGTCGCCGTGGAAACTCCGTCCACGTCCGGCAACGGGAGCCACCGCACACCCGTCGGCGCTGTTTAAGATCGCCGTTTTGGGTCGCAACACGGCGCGGACGGCCGTCGATTCCCAGAACTTGGAGTCGGTTTGGCCGGTTTGCGTTTCCCGTGCGCATTGGCGGCGCCTGGGCGTCTTTTCGATCGTCCTGATCCCGAACTCGCATCCTGCGGGCAGCCAGAGGCCTTTTGACCAACGTCACCCGATCGCGCGTGACTCCCACAAAACGGATGGCATTTCGGTGCGCAAAACCATGTGCCGAAAAACGTGTGAGTTTCCGGGGCGTGCTGACGCGTCACTTATCGGTCCTTTGATGGTGTTCCCGAAAAACGGGTGAGAATTCGGGACTGCGACGCGAGCAACGGCGAAATTCGCCTGCCTCATTACCCTCGGCCTCTATGACGTCGCCAGGCGACGAGTCCGGATCCCTTTGAGGAATTCTTCGGATCGTGTCGCTTCGCCAAAACGGCTTCTCAGCCATGATCGAGGTTCATGTCTCCACGAAGGTGAAACTGAGACTCTTTCCTTGTCGTCGCACGATTGCGGCTGAAACCCATCAGGCGTACTGCGCGTTCGTGCTGCACGCCCAGGACAGCCCGTGGAACGCACTGCTGCTGAAAGTCGATAAGACCGCAGCCCGCGAGTAGACTGACGGCTTCTGGCGGCACGATTGCCGCTCCGAGATTCTTGAGTGACCGCCTCGGGTATGTGGGAACAAAACAGCACCGTTCTCCAGGGGGAACGAGCGTTGGATATCTACCCTTGGCAGCTTAGCCGGCGTGGGTTTCTGTCTTCTATGTCGGCCGGCGTGGCGGGTCTGGTGGCTGTGGCGACCCCCGTCATTGCGAAGGACAAACAACGTAAAACGCAGCCGACGCCGGGTGCCGGGTCCGCGCGTCGCCCCGCGACCTACACCTACAAAACCGTCGGGAACCTCGAGATCAAGGCGGACGTATTTCCGCCCGACGACACGAGCCGGCGCCCCGTGCTTCTGTGGATTCACG
>CAYWOV010000726.1:0-2925 GCA_964459965.1 uncultured Planctomycetaceae bacterium
GCGCGTCGGTCGCGTCCTGCACGTTGTCCCCGATGAACTGGACGAAGTCGGGGCGGATGAGTTGGTTGACCTCGTCTACCATCCAGAGGGCAACTCGGTGATTCTTCAGGCCGGGCTCCGTCAGGTGCAAGTCACCCGGCACGACGAAGGTTATTGGGCGATTGGGTTCGTCCATCATTGATCTCCTCGGATCGATGACGTCAGCTCTTCCGCTGTTTCTGCTGGTCCGTGCCTCACCGGAACGCAAAAGCCAGACCGCCGGGCCTTCAAAAATGCCGCCCGACGCAATTGGATCGCGACTTTTCACACTCAATTACAAGTTAAGAGGCTTCCTTTCACGGGCGAGGCGGTCTGTGCACGGACATCACGAACGAAACGATTTGGGCAGGATTTCCCCGGCTATGGGGGAATCGTGCCCAAACGAAGACCTCTCACTACGAATCGGTTTTCCCCTCTCCCCCCGATTTCAGGACAGCCGAGAATCCGAATCGAGTGATAGGTCCTCGCCACGAATCGCAGCACATCGTTGCCCCGTTGGATTTGCGCTGTGACTGTTTGCCTGGTGGACGCAGAATCTTGTCGGCGATGACTGCAACGAATCGGCGGGGTCGTCTGCCTCGGCATGGTGGTTGCATTCGTCGACTGATGAGCCAAGGTGAACACCGCCATCTTCGGAGATGGCACACCTGATACTTCAGTCCGGGATTAAGGGCTCCATTCCCGCCGCCTTGCAAAGAGGAGACTCACCATGAAGGCGTTCCACGGAAGATTGAGCGGCCGGTTTTTTCTGCTCGGATTGCCGGCAGCAGCCGGTCTGTTGTTGTTTTTCGTCCTTGCCGAAATCAAGGCGCAACCGCCCGACGCCGCGCAAGCCACCGAGGCAGCGACCGAGGCGCGAGGCACTGTCCAGCGCATGACGACGGCTCCACGGGGAGAGATCGATGGCGCCGTCCTCGATAACGGCACGTGGCTCCATTGGCCGCCCCACATGCAGGATCGATTCGCCAACCTCATCAAACAGGGAGACCAGGTTCGAGCGACCGGGCGCGCGGAAACCGGTCCGGCCGGCGACACCCACTTCGAGATTCAGAATGTGACCAATCTCCGGACCAACGCCACGGCCGAAAATCCGGATTTTGCAAACGGACCTCCGCTTCCTGGGCGAGGCCCGCGCGGACGAAGGCTGCCTCCGCCGCCGCTTGGTCCAAATGCGGGCCCCGCATTGGACGGGCAAAATCAATCCTCTGCCGTCGAAGTTCGCGGCAATGTCCAGCGCATGACAACCGCTCCGCGGGGAGAGATCGATGGAAGCGTCCTCGATAATGGAACGGTGCTTCACTGGCCTCCCCACATGCAGGACCGATTCGCCAACCTCATTAAAGAGGGAGACCTGGTTTGAGCGACGGGGCGCACGGAAACGGGTCCCGCCGGCGACACTCATTTCGAGATTCGGAGCTTAAGGAACGTCCGCACTAATGCGACCGCTGAAAACCCGGATTTCACGAATGGGTCGCCGACGCTCGCTCCGGGACCGCAGTCGGCGCCCGCGGTCAACGCGACTGATATCGAGCACAGGTTGCGAGATATGCAGAACCAGATCGACGCGTTGCGTCGCGAGATCGATCGCCTACGGCGGTAATCGCATTCCGTGTTGAGCAGTCTCGACTGATCACGTCACGCAAACCCTCCTTGGCCGGGCGCCCTGTCTCCGCTCGGCCGGGGAGGAACAGCGTGGCCCTCGCGTTTCCTGGGGCCTTTTTTTGCAGCGCTACGCCGTCCGCGCCGTGCGCGAATTAGTCGGGCAGACCAGCGGTGCATTAGACTCCGGAGAGGCAGGAGTTCGTCGTGGAGACCAAAACCGGCGCCTTTTGGCAATCGATCATTGTTTGGCTGTTGTTCCTGGCGTCGATCGGGACGCTGCTCGTTAACAGCATTGCGGCATTCCTGCTGCCGGGCCAGGAGCAGTCCATCCGCGACCAGCTCCGCGCTGCGACATTGAATCTCGCCAATGCATCCGAGCCAGAAGTCGATCATTTGCCGACGGGCAGCAAGACCTTTCCCCAAGAGGCGAATCTGCGCCTGGAAAACCTTGCGGATCGTGTCTTGCAAGACTACCCAGGCGTTGAAGGGGGCTTTTACGTTAACCAGGAGCGCGGCGAGTTCGCAGGCTACGCCTTTCCGACGGGCCCCGATCGGGGACCGCATCGCCCGGGCCGTCGCGAGCCCCCGCCAAAGGAGGAACCGTTTATCCGATTGCAGGCGAAACAAAGCACGTCGCACAGTAAAGGAGACGTGATCGTCGAGTCCCGCGACGTGGGTCCAAGTCGCGTGGTGGTGACGACATCTCCGGTCGGAACGGCTCGGCCGGCCCCGTTGGTCGTCTGGATGATGTTTCGTGTGACCGGTCCGGAGCAGCAGCGCAGCCAGGTTTATCGGTACCAGATTTCCACCTTTTTGGCTCTGGGCGGGATCATGCTGGCGCTCACGTTGACGTGGAACCTCGGTCGGACTTTGCGGAAAGACAGAGCGGATCGTGAACGCTTGCGCGACGAACTGCGACGATCGGAACACCTGGCGTCGCTGGGAATGCTGCTCGCTCAGGTTGCCCACGAGGTTCGCAATCCACTTGCGGGCATTCGTTCGACGGCTCAACTCTGGGAGCGATTGCCCGACGAGGCCCGGACCCCGGAATCCCTGAAGGCCGTCATCGAGGCTGTCGACCGCCTCGACGGCCTGGTTTCGCAATTGCTGTATTTTTCCCGTTCCGAGAATGCCGATCGCCAAAGAGTCGATTTGAATTCGGTCGTCGGGAAGACGTTCGAGTTGCTTCGGGCGCAGGCCTCGCAGCAGAATGTGCGCGTCGAATTGGACCTCGATCCGCACTTACCGGCAATCCGTGGTTCGGCCCCGGCGTTGCGTCAGGTT
>CAYWOV010000727.1:0-2913 GCA_964459965.1 uncultured Planctomycetaceae bacterium
CACACAACGGGTCGCCCAGAGCCGACGCGGGTCACGGCGATCCGGTCGCCGTCCGCCGCGACCAGCTCGGGCTTGGTCGCCCGGTTACTCGACGTTTCGATTTCTAGCAGCATGACGGCGTGCCCTCTGAAAGTCGATGTGATATAAATATCACAAATCGCCCACATCGGCACAAGGCGCCATGCAAAATCAATGAAAAAGCAGCGGCTGACGACAACCCGAAATCCCCAAGCGACGCGGGCCGCTCTGATTGCGGCGGCCCGCTTGGAATTTGAAGAGGCCGGCTTCGACGCGACTCATTCCAACAAGATCGCCCAACGGGCCGGCTACGCCACTCAGACCTTCTATCGGCACTTTGCGGACAAGGTGGAAATCTTTCTCGCCGTTTACAGGGAATGGGTCGCCGAGGAGTGGCGGGCCCTCGAAGCGGCGAAAACTCCGCGCAAGATGGCCCAGACGTTGATCCGCCACCACAGGCAATCGCTCTTCTTCCGCCGCGCGCTGCGACAACTGGCGCTTGCCGACGACCGTGTCAGGGCCGCGCGAGCCGAGAGTCGCTTGGCGCAGGTCGAGCGCGTTCGCAGGCGCTTCGCCCATTTGCGCAACGCGTCGCAGGAACGGCTCGTCCGCAGCCTGCTCACCGTCGAACGAATTGCCGACGCCTGCGCCGAAGGCGAGTTGACCGACCTCAAGCTGTCGCCGCGGGCGGCATTGGATCAGCTTGTTGAGACACTGCGTCGCGAGTTGAGGTAGTAATCAAACTGGAAACGCCGGGCTCAACGTGACACCGCGCGATGAAGTGCGATGTCACTCACTCTCCGGATCGGCTCGCCGCGCTCCATACCAGATTTCCAGACCTTGGCGGTCGCGGACGGCTTTTCGTCCCAAGAACGCCAGGCGGCTCAACAAGCGGAAGATTTCCCACGCGGAGTATGACCGCAATTTTCGACCGGAGGTCAGCACCGTTTCCCGCACGACGACGAAACGTCCTTGACGGTGCAGGGCCCGGCTCATGGCTGCTTCCTCGGCGGCGAACAGTGTCTCATCGAATCCGCCGACCGCTTCGAAGGCCTGCCGCGTGCAGAAGAGAAAGCTGCCGCTCGCCAATCGTCCGACGCGATACAGCGGCTGGAACGATGACACCATCAACCTCGCCCAGATGGGCAATCGGCCGTCGAATCGTAGTTCGCAACCGCCGCCGACCGCGCCGCTGCGCAGGGCTTCGACCGCGGCCCGAACGACCGCCCCGTTGACCACGGTGTCAGCGTCGACGAAGACGAAAGCGTGTCCTTTCGCGTCGCGGGCTCCGGAATTGCGCGTGGCGGCGATCTGCCGGTGTACGACCCGCACGAGGCGTGCACCGTGCTCTTCGGCGACCGCCGCCGTGCGATCGGTTGAACCGTCGTCTACCACGATAATTTCGTACGGCTCGCCCGCGCTCTCGGCGGCGGCGCTCAAGGCAGACAACGTCCGCGGCAGCAGCAGTTCCTCGTTAAAGGCGGGGATGATGAACGAGATCACCGGCGCTCACCTCGAAGTGCCGACCCGCGTCTTCCGGGCCGCTCGCTTATTGCTAACAGAGCGTTCCGATCAAAGCGAGGTCAGGCGAGCTGAAGGTCGGAAGATCTCTCAACGGCCGAAGCCGCCAACGATGTTACGCGTTGGCGACGGCGGCCGGCTGTCCTTCGAGAATCCCGCGCTTGGCGAGTCGAGCGATGGCCTGGCTGAGGGCGGCGTGAAGCGGAGCAAAACTCGGCCTCAGCTTCTCCAGCAATCGGTGTGTGAGTTCAGGTCCAGCCTTGGCGGGATTTCCTGTACCGAAGACTAATTGCGGCTGCGGATCCCACTCGAAGAACAGTTCGAGTTCCTTGGCGAAGTCGTCGCCGACCAGGTGCTTCGCCAGGACGATCGCATGCTCCATCGCCGCGCTGCCGCCGTCCGAGGTGATGCGATTGCGATCGACGACCACGCGTTCGGTGGTCGGAATCGCGCCGAATTGCGGCAGGATGTCGTCGAGCATCCAATGCGTGGCCGTGCGATAACCGACCAGAAGGCCAGCCGCACCCAGCATCAAGGCGCCGGCACAAACGCTGGTGACAAAAGTCGCCCGTTCGCCTCGATCGGCCAGGAAATCCAACGTTTCCTCATCGGCATGAGCCTCAGGCCCGACCGCGGGAACAAACAGCACGTCGAGTTGCTTGGGGCAGGCGCCGAAATCGGTCGTCGGCATGAATGGGAAATGGCCCGGATAGGCCGAAAGCACCTCTTTCCGTTTCCAGACCGTGTGGACCTCGGACTGTGGGATCAGCGACAGCATGGCGTGAACCGCGGCGACGTCGGCCAGCAACATGCGAACTCCCGGGGAACCAGAGTCATCTATGGGCCGCGCGTGCGACCGTGTGTGCCAGCCGGGCGGCCAATTTCGGGAACCAGTGGGGCACCGGCGAGTAGCCCCACAGCAGCCACAAGATCAAAGCGACGGCTGCCCCAGCCACCATCAGGACGCCGGCCGACTGGACCAGCGACGGGCTGTTGACCATGCGTCCGATGATCGTCAACGCGATCAGCGCGATGAGGACTGACAGAAGTATGTTGGGGTACATTAGTCCTCCAAACATTCTACTGCGAGCACTTGATGGAGCCGGCGCGCATTTTGCGCCCGGGGCGATTCTGAGCCGCGCATGTCAGACGGCGGCTAAGTTGTATTCGATGGCCGTCACTTCGAAACGGGCATAGGCGAGTTCCTCGCCGCCCACCACCCACGCGACCTCGACGCTCGAGGGCACGCGGAACTCGCCGAATTTGCGGTAGCCGCCGCACCGTCCCAGCCACGGGGTGAGAACGGGCTTGCCGCCACCGGCCGCGCGATAGCGTTCGCCCCGTATCAGCGACATTCGCCCCTCCGCGTCGAAT
>CAYWOV010000728.1:0-2907 GCA_964459965.1 uncultured Planctomycetaceae bacterium
GCTCGATCGAATTGCGCTCGCCAAACGACGCGCTCAGAGTTCGATCGAATGTCAAAGAAGGAGGAAGCTTCGACGTGACCGGACTGCCCGAAGGGGACTACTCGCTCACGATCGTGCGGACGATCTCCAACAATTCGTCCTCCGAAGTTGCAGGCAAAGTGAGTTTGCGGCGAGGAGAGGCAAAAACGATGCAAGTCTCGAAGGAACCGATCGATCCGTCGAAGGCCAACGAAGGAATCCTCTTCGTGACGGTCGTTACTCCCGAGGGCATCCCTCTCCCCGGATTCGAGCTGCGCCTGACCGGACCCCAGGGGACGCTCTTGCCCAAAGGGGTTAACGATGACGGCCGCGCCGTCTTCGGCGGCCCGCCGGGGACGTACGACCTTACGGCGACCTACCTCGGTTTCAAACCGGTCACCCAGCGCGTCGAACTTAGCGCGGCGCAGGGCAACCCACGAAGTCCTCGTGAGTACGAGTCGACTATCACGTTGGTCCCGATCGATTAAATCAGATAGCGATCGACGCCTGGCGGGAATCGCTGCGTCCGACATAACGTTGGATTTCTGGCGTCGCTTTTGAGGCGTTTTGACCGTCGTCACGGGGTCACGCCCGATTCCGCGGAAACGTATGGGAATCCGGCACGCAGAACACGTGCCGAAAAACGTGTGAGTCTCCGGTGCCTGGCAGGGTGTCACTATCGGTCTTTTCTTCGGCAACTCAAGAAAGGGTTGAGTTAACGAGACCTGCTGCCGATGGAGGTTCGGGCAGACCCCTCGGAATTGGACTCGAAAAGTGCTTTCACTTTGACGCATCCGGTTTCGGTTCGTCCATCACCTTGAACGAGTAGACTAAGACGAACGCGGCATAAAACGCGACAAAGAAGCACCAATGGCTGGCGGCGCTGTCGGTGAGAATAAAACTCGCGATGGCCCATAACCATCCCCACAACACAATTAGCAGGCCTTGCCAAAAGGGACGCCACCAGAACAAAAACGGAGCGCCAATCACTCCCGCCCAGAGTCCATACGCCCAAGCCGGAAAGACAGGCGGATTGCGCGGCGACCACCAATTGAGGTGTCCGTGCGGCGTGACCTGCGTGTAAGTTGGGTGAGTGATGACACGAGCCGAGACCACGATCGTTAATCCAACGATCAGCAACAGGAAGAATGGCAGGCGGCGCTGTCGGACGGGCAGCTCGAACATCGAACCGAGCAGTGGCCCCCAAGCTTGAGCCAACAGCGCCAACGGTATCAAGTCGACTGTCAAAAGTTTGTTAACTAATCCACGGGGCGTCGGGCCGTCGAGCCAAAGAGCGCCCTCGACCCACTGCATTCCCGTGATTCCCATGAGTGCGACCGCGCTCCATTTGAATCGCGGGTTATCGCGTCGCAGTACGTAGGTAGCCACGCCATACGCACAGCCTCCGGCTATCAGACTTGATGTTGCATTGAAGCAGATGTGATTCACCCTCCTAGACTTCGGCCCGGCTGGCGTCGCAATACGCGCCTACCGGCCGGACGAGCGTCTCGACAAGGTCGTCCCTCAAGTCGCGAACGCGTTGAATGTATCCGATTGGAACCGTCGTTCAACGGAATTCTGTTTGGGAACTCCAGCCACAAATCGTTGGATTTCTGGCGTCGCCTTTTTAGCCCTTTTGACCGCCGTCACCCGATCGCACCCGATTTCCACAAAACGGATGGCAATTCGGTGCTCAGAACACGTGCCGAAAAACGTGTGAGTTTCCGGGGCGTGCTGAAGCGGCACTTATCGGTCGATTTTCGCTCATTGCAGAAAACGGTTCAGATTGCGGGTCGAGCCGCCACGTGGAAGTGCTCCACGGGCAGCAAGCGCTCGAGGCGAGCCTGTAGCCACTGGGGGCGTTTGACTCCCTGGCATTTGGGACAGTGGCAAGTCGCGACAGGAGTTGTACGACACCCGTTGGTAACCACTGCGTCCGCAAGCATCGACATGGCCTCCCAATCGCCTGTTGGAGCTTGATGCGGATTGCTTCCGGTCGCGAAACATTGGCCGTCGGCACTGAGTGCGAATGACGACAGCTCCGTCATCCCGGCCGCGCGAACAGCCGGATCAGCTCCGTCATCCGGGCCAGGTGATAGTCGTCGTGCGCTGCGACGAAGGCCAGCATGTCGACCAGGCGCATCGGCACCTGGAGCCGCGGGTGCAGAGCCGTCCGGCGGAAATCCTCGTCGTCGAGCCGTTCGAGGCGATCGACAAACGCCGTACGCTCGCGGCGAAAGTCGCTGAGGATCGCGGCGAGGGGCGTCGCGTTATGGTTGGCCTCGTGAGTCTTGCGATTGCTCAGATCCGCGGACCGCAGCGTGGGGGTGGGACCGGCGTCTCGCCAGTCCGTTTTCAGGAAATCCTCGAGCCGCCCGTGGTGGAGCGCTTCAAGATCGAGCAAATGTCCGGCGTTCTCCTGGACCGACCAGGTGGTGGCTCGCTCGCGCCGCGTCAGGACGTCGGGGCTTAATGCGCGCAGCTTTTCTTCCAGCCGCGCCGGCGTGCCGCGCAGACGCTCGATCAGGTCCGGATACCAGCCCACCGGGAAATCGAAATTAAACCGCCGCTCGAACCACGGGACCTTGGCCGCCATGATCTTGCCCTCCTGTTGTGCGTTCGTAGGTCGCGCCGGTCACTATCTTCGTCATTCTACCTGCGTTGCGCCGCACTCGGCCGCCCTGATCCGGCCGTACGGACCATCCAATCGGGGTAATGTCTTGCGGGGACTCCTAGCGGCCGACCCCCTTGGCGGGCCATCTCTCTTCGGGTGGCGCAGGCTAACCCCCCGTGCGTGAGCCCGGCGGCCTTCATGAGATCGGCCAGTTCACCGCCGTCACACGATCGCGCCTAATTCCCACAAAACGGATGGCATTTCGGTGCGCAAAA
>CAYWOV010000729.1:0-2907 GCA_964459965.1 uncultured Planctomycetaceae bacterium
ATAGGGACACAGCTCTCCACGGCCCGTTCCGCCGACGGCGATGAGCGACACATTCTTCGAGACAAACGACCGGCTTGCCTCGGGAAGACGGTCCACCGTCTCGTCAAAGATCCGTTTGACGAATGCTTCGGTTGCTTCCGAGATGGCCGCGGCAACCTGAATCCCCGTCGCCCCACCATCGAAGAGACCGCGCGCGTGGCTGCGAATCGCGTCAACTTCCGCCCGGCATGCTTTCAGCCGGCTGGCCGGCTCGTTCGTGAGGGGCGGAAGTTGGCTCATTCGGGAAGTTAGATCGCCGAAGATCCGGTTTCACCGGTCCGGATGCGGATGACCTCGGCAAGCGACGATACGAAGATCTTGCCGTCACCGATCTTTCCCGTGCGGGCCGCGTTGACGATCGTGTCGACGGCCGTCTGCAGCTGATCGTCGCTGACGACGACTTCGATCTTCACCTTCGGCAAGAAGTCGACTGTGTACTCGGCGCCGCGGTAGGTTTCCTTGTGGCCGCGCTGGCGGCCGAATCCGCGGACTTCCGACGCGGTCATTCCCTGTAATCCGGCCTGGTTCAAGGCGTTTTTGACATCTTCGAGCTTGAAATGGCGGACGATGGCTTCAATCTTCTTCATAATCCCTGACACCAGTTCACATCTAAGGAATTGCTTGATTAAGGAATCGGAACAAATGCGGACATGGGGCGCCACGGCTGACACGGGCTCACAGAGCGCCGCTGCCGGTCTCTCCAGTGCGAATACGGATCATTTCTTTCAGATCGGTGATGAAAATTTTCCCATCGCCGATTTGGCCGGTTCGCGCCGTGCGGAGAATCGTGTCGATCACGGTCTTGAGCTGGTCATCGGAAACGACGATCTCCATTTTTGCTTTCGGGAGGAAATCGACGGTGTATTCCGCCCCGCGATACTGCTCCTTTTGCCCCTTTTGCCGTCCGAAGCCGCGCACTTCTGAAACCGTCATGCCCTGCACGCCGATCTCCGTTAAGGCGTCCTTCACCTCTTCCAGCTTGAAATGGCGAATGATCGCCTCGACTTTCTTCATCAACGGGCCCTCTTCCTGCAGTTGACGCCCGATCCGCCGCGAGCGCAGCGCAACATGCGGACCGGAAGCGAACTAGATTCTGCGCCAACTTTCCTTTCAATGCCAGCCCATTCGAATCGCACTCGGTGGTCGAGCTTAGAGGAAGATGTACCCTTCTTCGCCGTGTTGGCTGAGGTCGAGCCCTTGAATTTCGTCGCTTTGTGTCACGCGGAGGCCCATCACCGCGTCGAGCACCTTGAGGAACACGAACGTGCCGACGACGGAAAGGCCAATCGCCGCGCCGGCGCTTACGGCCTGATTAACGAACTGCTGGAAATTCCCTTCGATCAACCCGCCCGTGCCACCCGAGCCGGGTACGTTTTTCGTCGCAAACACGCCGGTCAACAGGCAACCCAAGATGCCGCCGACCCCATGGACGCCGAACGCGTCGAGTGAGTCGTCGTACTTGAACTTCGATTTGAGGGTCGTGCAGGCCAGGAAACAGACGATCGAGGCGGCCAGGCCGATCACGATGGCCGACAACGGGGAAACGAAACCACACCCCGGAGTAATGCCGACTAAGCCTGCGACCGCTCCCGAACAAGCACCGAGTACGCTCGGCTTGCCGCGCGTGATCCACTCGGCACACGACCAGCCGATCAGACCCATGCTCGATGCCAGGTGCGTCGACAGAAACGCGTTGGCGGCCGAATCGCCGGCAGCAACGGCACTCCCCGCATTGAAACCGAACCACCCGACCCAGAGCAGGCCGGCACCGATGCAGGTGTAGGTCAAGTTGTGAGGCGGCATCGGTTCTTGTCCGTAGCCCAACCGCTTTCCGAGTACGAGGGCGCAGACCAGCGCCGAGGTTCCGGAACTGATGTGGACCACCGTTCCACCGGCAAAGTCGAACGCCTTATGTGGGCCGTCATTGAACACTCCCTTGGCCGACCAGACCCAGTGAGCTAGCGGGCAGTAGATCAGCGTGCCCCACAAAAGCATGAAAACGCACATCGTGCTGAACTTCATCCGCTCCGCGAAAGCCCCGCAGATCAACGCCGGAGTGATAATGAAGAACATCCCCTGATAAACCATATAAACCATGGACGGAATCGTGGGCGCCAGCGGAGAGAGCGGCGTCACGACGGCTCCTTTGCTCGCGTCCCAATGCGACAAGACGCCGTTCATGGCGACGTTGCCGAATCCGCCGATAAAGCCATGAAGTCCCTCCATATCGTTGTCAAACGCCAGACTGTAACCCCACAGTGCCCACACGATGGAAAGCATGCCTGCGAGGAACATGCACTGCATCATCACGCCCAAAATATTCTTTTTTCGGACGAGGCCTCCGTAAAAAAGGGCGAGTCCGGGTGCCGTCATCATGAGCACGAGTGCGGAAGACGTCAGCATCCACGCCGTGTCGCCCGTGTTGAGCGTTGGAGTCGGGGAGGAAGGTGGCGAAGTGGCGGACGGCGGGGTCGCCTCGTCCGCACGAGCGGAACCGACAAAACAGACGAGCAATACGAAGGCAGTGGCCCCGAGGCACCGCAGTGTCTTCATCAAAAATCTCCTCAAGCGCGCAGGGAGGTGAGGGGGTTCCCGGATTTTCGGGCAATCACTCACACTTCGATGGGGATCTCCGGCAGGATACGATCAAATCAGGACGAGGTAAGAAGACGGAAGACGCCGGACTCGGAAACGGGTCGACTCGGAGTCGGCGGTCGATGAACCAATTAGAATCGGTTCGTCGGCTGGAGTTTCTTCTCAAAGATAAGACCGGTTGCGCGAGCCAGTAGAAAAGTCGGCCTTCGGCAAACGCAAACTGCGTGCCGGCATGGCTGGGTTGGACTGTAAGCGAATTGACAGCGGAATGGC
>CAYWOV010000730.1:0-2906 GCA_964459965.1 uncultured Planctomycetaceae bacterium
GCACGTCAACGCGATCGAACCCGACGCCGGCCCGCGCGACAACCCGCAACTCGGGCAGTGCTGCCAAGACTTTCGCAGTGATGTGCTCACCGCCTGCGATCAGCGCGCTTGCGCCACTCAACACCTGAATCGACTCGTCCTCAGTCCCCAATCCGCGTGTGAACATCGTATTGGCCGGATACCGAACTTCAAATCCGGCCTCTCGCAGGATCTCTGCTTCCGGTCCCGGCGTGCGAATCATCTCCTCAGGCGTGATCAGAGCGACAGGCATGAGTTGCAACTTCCTCTGTGTGTTTGTCTTCGAACGGTCGATCCGCGCCGGCTAAAGCATAGCGACCGGTCGCTGTCGATGGTACGATCCGGAGGAGTCGAACGCGATGACAGGGAAGGCATCTTTCGGTCGTTCAATTTACAAAAACATGGTGCCGATCCCCAAAAAAACCGCTTCTTTGATCGCTGTCGTCGCATAGTAGTAAAATGAAAGTTCGGGACATCCTGAGGGCGCTCCAGAAGGATGGTTGGACAATCGTGGCGACGCGTGGCAGTCACCGACAACTCAAGCACCCGAGTAAGACCGGTCGCGTGACGGTCACCGGAAAGCTGAGCGATGATTTACCGCCGGGCACGTTGAATAGCATTCTCAAGCAGTCCGGTCTGAAGCCGTGAGTCACAGATGAAGCGTTATGCCATCGTTATCGAGAAAGCTGCGTCGAACTATGCGGCGTATGTGCCCGACCTTCCGGGTTGCGTCGCGACCGGTGCGACAGTGGAAGAAACGGAACGCCTGCTGCGCGAGGCGATCTCGCTTCATCTCGACGGGCTGCTGGAAGACGGTCTTCCGATTCCTGAGCCTTCCAGTGTCGTTGAATATGTTGAGATCATCGCTTAAATCGGCGGCCAGGTCATTTCTGGCGATTGCGCTCGGCCTCAGCTATTTCGGCGCTGCAATCTACGGGGACGATCGAGTCTTTGAATACCGCGTCGCCCCCGTGCTTCGACACCACTGTCTTCGCTGCCATCAGGGGAGCAAGGCCAAGGGAGGCCTCGACCTATCCACTGCCAAGGGATTGGCCGCCGGAGCGGATGGCAGTCCCGTCTTTGTTCCAGGCAGACCTGACGAGAGTCGTCTGATCGACGCGGTCTCGGGCGACAAGCCGGAGATGCCGAAGAGCGGCAAGCCTCTTTCTTCAAAGGAAATTCGGGCTTTGCGCGACTGGATCGCTGCCGGTGCCAAATGGCCGAAGGCGGTCGTGCTCAAGAATGATCCGCTCGATTGGTGGTCATTGCGGCCGCTCACTCGGCCACCTGTTCCAGCTCCGATCCGAACCCTCGCGTCGTGGCCCCGCACGCCGATCGACGCCTTTCTCACTCAAAGCCTCGATTCGGCGAGTCTCAAACCGTCACCCGAGGCCGATCGGCGGACGCTCATCCGCCGGCTCTCCTTTGATTTGCTGGGCCTGCCACCGGAACCGGAGGAGGTTGATGCGTTTGTGCGTGACGGCGATCCGCTGGCGTACGAAAAACTGGTCGACCGGCTGCTGGCGTCGCCGCACTACGGCGAGCGCTGGGCACGGCACTGGATGGATGTCGTTCACTATGGTGAAACGCATGGCTATGACAAAGACAAGCCGCGCCCCAACGCCTGGCCCTATCGCGATTATTTGATCCGCGCCTTCAATCAGGACCGGCCGTATCGCCAGTTCGTCGGGCAGCAGCTAGCTGGCGATGTGCTCGAGCCCGACACGCGCGACGGCATCGAGGCGACCGGTTTCATCGCGGCCGGTCCATGGGACTTCATCGGCCACGCCGAAGTGCCGGAATCAAAGACCGACGGCCGAATCGCCCGCAACCTCGACCGCGACGACATGGTCACTACCACGCTCAACACGTTTTGCAGCCTTACCGCGCAATGCGCCCGGTGCCACGACCACAAGTTCGACCCGGTCACTCAGGAGCACTATTACAGCTTGCAGGCCGTGTTCGCCGCCCTCGATCGGGCCGACCGCGCCTACGATGCCGATCCAGTGATCGCCCGCCGGCGCGGCGTCTTAGATTCACGGCGGCGCGAACTCGAAACGGCTAGCCTCAAGAATCCCCGTCTAATCGAAACCGAACTCTCGCGCATCCGATCCGAACTGGGGAAGTTGCCGCCGCAGAGCGTCGTGTACTGCGGCTCGGTGTACAGCGGAGGCGGTGCATTTCGCGGGACCGGCCACGATGGCGGACGGCCGCGCGAAATCTACGTTCTCCGTCGGGGCGACGTGCGCAACCCTGGTCCGCTCGTTGGACCCGGAACGGCGCCAATCATCCAGGGCATCACATGGCGGTTCGATTTGCCGAAAGAGAGCCGCGAGGGTGATCGCCGCGTGGCGTTGGCACGCTGGATCACCGACCAGCGGAATCCTCTCACCTGGCGATCGATCGCCAACCGCGTCTGGCTCTATCATTTCGGCCGCGGGATCGTCGACTCTCCCAGCGACTTCGGACGGATGGGTCAGCTTCCGACGCATCCCGACTTGCTCGATTGGCTGGCGGCCGAACTGCGAGATCAGTCGCTCGATGGCGGTCGATCGCTCAAAGCGCTGCATCGGATGATCGTCACGAGCGCCGTATATCGCCAGGTCGCGACTTCGAACGTCTCTGCAGCCGCCAAAGACGCCGGCAACGCCCTGCTTTGGCGAATGAATCGCAGACGCCTCGATGCCGAATCGATCCGCGACAGCGTGCTTCTAGCCGGCGGCCGTCTTCGCCAGCAGATGTACGGCCCCCCGTTCCAGACGTTTGTGCTCGAAAAACCGGAGCACTCGCCACATTACGAATACGACAAATCCGATCCGGACGACCCCCGCACATACCGCAGGACGGTTTACCGATTCCTCGTGCGGTCGCAGCCAGATCCGTTTCTG
>CAYWOV010000731.1:0-2894 GCA_964459965.1 uncultured Planctomycetaceae bacterium
CTCGGAGGGGAGCGGCTGGCCACGATACGCGAAGCTGTTGAGAGTCGCGGCCAATTCGCGCCGACCTTCCGTGCGTTCGGCGTCGGTCGGTTTGTGGCGCACGCTGCGGTAAATCTTGGCCTGCGCGGGGTACTGGTGACTGCGCAGACTGAAGAGTACCAGTGAGACCCGGCCGCGGAGACGTTTCAGGAGCGGATCGATGACTTCCCGTGTGTGCCGGCCGGCCAGGTGGTTTTTGTCGGGAGTGCAGAAATCAGCGACGCCTGCCGGCTCCGGCGTCCGCCAACCCTGTCCGTCGTCGATCCCCCAAGGATGAACCATGATGGCCGCCGTGCGATCCGCGCGGATGTGATTGGGAACCTCGATGATGCCGCGTGCGTTATAACTGAACCGCCAGGCGCGAATGTCGAGATCGGCCTCCGGCTCGTCGATCAACACGGGCGCCTCGTAGCGGGTCTTTTCGATCACCGGTTGGACGAACTCCGGATAGTCGGCCAACAGAGGCTGCGGATGGACGAGCGGAGTCAAGCGGTTTTGGTAAATGCGCGTGCCGGTCGATTCGCTTCGTTCGCCGCTTGTTTCATGAGCCGGCAGCTCTTTTTTTGCGGACGCGTCGGCGCGTGCGAGAAATGCCAGGCCAAGCCCGATTGCGAAAACCACGAGAATACCGGCGAGGATCCGAATTCGGCGAGCGTGGTCTGACATCAGCGTTGCTCCAAGGTCACGGTGATTTCGAGCAGTCCGCGATCCGGATGGACCTTCACGACAGGATAAACGAATGGATGCGGGTCGGCGAATCGCATGCCGCCGTAGTGCCGCTTCGTTTCGATGAATCCCTTTGGATCGATACCGGCGATTTGTCCGCGCGTGACTGTGAGCGTCGTTCCACCGGGCCATCGGAGAGTGTTTTTGTCGCGCATCGCTTCGCCGGCGTACCACCAGGACACGTCATTTGCCGTCTCCCGTCGGATCGTCAATCGCCCGGGCCGATGCAGCTCCACGAGCTGCTCTCTGATCCCCGCTTGCCGCGGACCGAGGCAGCGAATCATCGCCAGCCGACCGTCGTCGGCAACAAGCATTTCGTCGACAGGCGGAGCCGGCTTGTTCACGTCGTCGGTCTGAAGTCGGTCGACGAGGACCGGACGGCCGCCGGCATGGACGACGAGGCCTCCCTTCTTGAAGCCCACGACGAGGTCGCCCGAATTGTAAGAGTCTCGCAGATAGGCTTCGTTGACCACCGTCTCCGGGAAGTCGAAGGATCGGGGAAGTCCCTTTTCAATTTCATCAGGTACCGACGGGTCGTACCACAGGTAGACATAGCCGCCGAAGCTGAACAGCAGCTCGATCTTTTTCGTGGGGGTGATCCAACGCGTGCGTTGCAGTTTGCCGAGCGACTCGTCCCACAGGGCCAGGTGCTGATAGATCGGCCGCTTTTGCTCTCGCGCGATAAAGCACAACACGGGCGACCAGTAATCGATCTGTCCATAATCGGGGGCGAAGAGCACGGTCCGCTCATCTTCGTTGTAGGGCACATCGCACGGCAACTTACCGGCGACGGCCGCCAGCGCGATGCGGCCGGGCAGCGCGTCGGGAAACTCGGCGAACAGATCGCGGCCCGTGACACGCCGCAGCGCGTCGAGAAAGAGAATGCGATACTGCAGCGTCGAGACCCAGAAGTTCGACGATTGGTCACTCGTGCCGCTGAGCGTGAGGGCCTGAGGCAACAGGTAGTCGACGTGTTTCTCAATCATTCGGTCGAGCCAGGCCTGCGCCTCGGGAACTTCGCCGAGCAAGGCGAGAGCGACGATTCCCAGCGGCGCCGCATCGACGCTGCCGTGATGCTTGTTGTAGCCCTTCCCCGCAGTTACCGGGTCGGCGAAGAAGCTAAAATACTCGTGCGATACGGCCACCAGCGTTTCGCGGAGTTCGGCCCGTTCCGCATCGCTCAGCCGGTCGTAGAGCAGATCGTAAGCGACGGCCAGGCCCTTCAGAATCCGCAGCACGGCGTACGCTTTGCTGGCGTCGGGCCGGTTTTTCGCTTCATTTTTCCAGATCTTGGCGCATGCCAACGCCCAGCGCTGGGCAGGTTGGAAATATTGGTCGTGATCTCGATCGGAAAGTGCGGAGGCGAATGCGAGGTGTTCGACGATCGCGAGATCGTGCATCGCCGCATAAAACCGATCGTACAGATTCTCGAAGATCGGATCGGGGACAGCGCTGGGAATCCACATGCTTGGCGGCGTCTGCTGCGCGCACCAATCGGCGGAAGCAGTCAATTTGGCCCAGATGCGGGCGTGAACACCCTTCGCGCGAAGTTTCCGCAATCCGGGAAGGTCGGCTGACGTGAAATAGAGCCGGGGATGGCCCGTCCGCGGAAGGCGTGCGCGACCTGGCGGGACGTCGGCGGCAAACGCGTTTGGATGGAAGACCACCGCAACCGTTACGAGGCCGAGTGCCCACGCTCCTTGTAACACCGCCCGCCACATTCGACACCGAATGGATTGCCGAGCGACGGGGCTAGCAGACGGGGTGGAGCGGCGATGGTAGCTGCGCCGGGTGGGTTGCATGTCGCGTCGAATATATCCGATTCGACAGACAGGATCTCATCGCCGAGCGTCCTCGCAACGCAAAATCGACTGGCTGGGCGGGCTGATAAAAAAACGTCGGCAGGACCGCAAAATCGCAATCCTGCCGACGTAAACTCATTCACGAGCGGAGCAAACAGACTACCAGTTGAAGCCGGCGCCGACCGTGAAGCCGACGAGGTTCAGGTCTACGTTGCCAATCGAGGCGCTCGAACTCGCAAGGCTCGGCGCGTTGAGGGCGTCTGTCGTGACGCTGACGCTGCCGCTGCCGCCGAGATCCCAGTACTGGTACTCGCCGGCGATCCGCAG
>CAYWOV010000732.1:0-2888 GCA_964459965.1 uncultured Planctomycetaceae bacterium
CATACGAGATTGGTCAGTGACTGGAGTTCAGACGTGTGCTCTTCCGATCTCGATTCGGCGGCCGTCCTTGTGAATGCAAGCACGCGTTTCAATGACGGAGGTCAATTGGGGCTCGGCGCGGAGATCGGCATCAGCACCGATAAATTTCATGCGCGCGGACCGTGCGGACTGAGGGAGCTGACGAGCTACAAGTACGTCGTGCATGGCACCGGACAGGTTCGGACATAATCGCCCAGGTGTTTTCGCGCCAGTGGAGGCCAGGGATGGCGGACATTCTCAGTCAAACCGAAGTTGAATCGCTTCTGTCGGCTCTCGACACGGGTGCACAACACACTGAGCCACAAACCAAGGGCTCCGGGCACCGCGGAGACGAACACGACGGACAGGTGAGCGTCTACGACTTTAAGCGGCCCGAGCGCGTCAGCAAGGAGCAGATGCGCGCCTTTCAGGCGATGCACGATGGCTTCAGCCGCGAATTCGGCGCCAGCCTGAGCGGCATGCTCCGCACGATCGTCGAGGTCAAGCTGAGCAGCGTTGACCAGCTGACCTACGGCGAATTCGTCTTCAGCCTGGAGAACATGACGTGCTTCAACGTCATGCATGCCGAGGGACTCGACGGCCACATGATCCTCGATTTGACGCCGTCGATCATCTTTCCGATTGTGGACCGGCTCTTGGGAGGCGGTAAGTCGGCCAAATACAACATCCCCAACCGACCGCTCACCGAAATCGAACTGCGACTCATCTCGCGAATTATCGCGATGGCCATCCACGGGCTCGAAAAGTCCTGGTCGAGCGTCTGCGAATTGAAACTGCGCGTCACGCAGGTCGAGTCGAATCCGCAGCTCGTGCAGATCGTCCCTCCGAACGAAGTCATCGTTCTCATCAGCTTCGAGATCACCATGGGCGAAATGCGCGGCATCATGAACCTGTGCATCCCCTTCAACACGATTGAGCCGATGATCGGCAACCTTTCCTCCGACACATGGTCCGCCTACACCAAGCGGGGGGTGGATCCGCGCCAGAAGCTCAACCTGCAAACCGGATTGGGACAAGCAAAAGTCGAGATGGTCGTGGGCCTGGCAGACACCCGGCTGACGGCTAAAGAAATTCTGAGCCTTTCAGTGGGCGACGTGATCATGACGGAGAAGGGGCTCGACCAATCACTCGAGGTCTACGTTGAAGGGCGACCGCTCTTCCGCGGATCAGCCGGTCTCTTCAAGGGACATAAGGCCGTTCGGGTTGGCAAGGCGATCGCGCGGCCCGAAGAGTTGATCGAGCTTCAGTTGAAGGCCGTCCCTTCGCCGCCGGCACGCGCAGGCTCTTGACCGAATCGGTGATGCGCGCGCAATGAAGGTCACCCTGAGATCCCGCCGATTTTCGTCGTGTGTCACTTCCCAGGCCTTCTGCAAAACAGACGTGCCAGGTCCGAAGTGATCGGTTCTTGACGGCGGTCTTGGAGAGCGGTAGAAGTATGCTAAGGCATATTAGACAAGTGGTCCGCACGCCGGGATTTCGGGACCGTTGGCCGTTCGATGGGCTGCGGACACCGGTCTCCACGAACTGCGGACCGCTGGCTTTCCAAGGTCATCGAGAGGAAGTTAACGATCGAAACATCGCATCGAATCAACGATCAAATTCGCATTTCGCCAGTCCGCTTGGTCAGCGAGGACGGCAAAGTCATGGGCATCGTGCCGACGGCCGAGGCCCAAAAAATGGCCGTCGAGGCCGGGCTGGACTTAGTGGAAGTCGCACCGAACGTGCGACCCCCCGTTTGCCGAGTCATGGATTATGGCAAATTTAAGTACGAGCAAAAAAAGAAGCAGACGCAAAGCGCCAAGCAGCACCAACAGCAGGTGAAGGAAATCCGCCTGCGCCCCAAAACGGGCGACCACGATATTGAATTCAAGGTGAAGCAGGCGCGCACCTTTCTGGAAAATCGCGACAAGGTGAAAGTCAACGTCCTCTTTCGAGGCCGCGAAAACGCACATCACGAAAAGGGGAAAGAAATCCTCATGGGCGTCATCGCGGCGCTGGAGGACATCGCCAAAGTCGAGGCGATCCCTCGCATGGACTCCGGCCGCTCGATGTCCTGCGTTCTCACGCCCAAGTGATGTCGGTTGACGCCGGCACGCTGTCGGCGGCACCAAGCGTTGCAAGCCGCATAAGTGATCCGTCCGCTCTCGTCGGAGCGGAACTCCCTTGACGGTCCCGCTTGGCCGATAGTATCTTGGACGACATATAAACAACTGTCGAACTGTTGGCTCCGGTGGCGAAACTACCGGTGTAGCTGTTCGGCTCCCCGCCGCGGACTTTCGACAGGCTGCGCCTCGCCGGTAGAAAGTTGCACCAAACCCACCCGAATTGCTCCGCATCCCCGGAAGACCCAACCTGCGATGTTGACAATCCTTGGACCCAAGTCACCCTACTGTGACGGATTTTCTCGTCGAAGCTTTTTGAAGATCGGCGGGCTCTCAATGGGCGCCGTCGGCGGCATCGGCTTGGCCCATGTGCTTAAAGCCCAGGCTGCCAACCCGTCGTCCAAGAAGTCACGGCACAAAGCGGTCATCAATATCTTTTTGGCCGGTGGGCCACCGCATCAAGATCTGTGGGAAATTAAGACCGACGCCCCGAAAGAAATCCGCGGCGAATTCAATCCGATCGCGACACGTGTTCCGGGCATTCAGATCGGCGAGTGCTTCCCCCGTATTGCATCGATGATGGACAAGTTCGCGGTTGTCCGCTCGGTCGTGGGCTGCAGCAGCGGCCATGACGGGTACCAATGTCTGAGCGGCTGGTCTCGGCGCGATAGTGCGGCCATTGGCGGACACCCAAGCATCGGATCGATTGTGTCCAAGGTCCAAGGCCCAGTCACTCCGGCGATCCCA
>CAYWOV010000733.1:0-2887 GCA_964459965.1 uncultured Planctomycetaceae bacterium
CCGCTTCGGCATGATCCTGCCCATCATGGTGCCCCAGGTCGATCGCGTCTGCGTCACGTCGGTCGAGAACGGCAAGGTCAAGCAGATCAGCGGCCCTTTTTCGCCGTCTCCAAGTAAGCAGGGGCAGCCCGCCCCCGAAAGTCTCCGCAGTCCGCTTCCCGAATCGTCGGCCGAATCTGAACCGCTGGCGAAGGACATCGGTGGTGCCGAGCCGATCGTTCACGAGGATCTGACCAAGGCCAAGGGTCCGATCTTCGCCGCGATGTTCCGCCGCGGAGCCCGCTCGAGTCTGCATGTACCGGTCACGATTCGCGGGAAGAAAGTGACGCTGAACTATTGGAGCCGCGACCTCTCCGCGTTTCCGCCGCCAGCCGTTGGACTCCTGACGGCCCTGACAAAGGCAATGGCGGCCGCGCAGGCGGAGCAAAAGAAGGTGACGCAGCAATAGTATGAATTCGACGGATGCGTCACTGGAAAGGTGCGCCGGCGTTTTCTAGGGAATGCCGACCAACGCCCAGAGTGACTCGCGGCGTAACTTGGAATCGAAGCCGACAATTTGATCGGCCGCCTTCTCGAAGGCTGGCTCTTGATAGGCTCGTGCCGCCCGTCGCAGCAGGGGATAAAGTTTCCCACCATCGAATTCGCGGATTTGCTTTGTGCTCCAACGCTGATTGCCGATGGCAAACGGCACGAGAAAGTCGAGCGCTCCGCGGAGCGAGCGACCTTCGGAGCCGCGCCAGTGCCAGAGATCAACGCCGGCGGAGTCGCCCAGGCGGGCCAGGCGGAACATGGCCTCCAGATTCATCACGCTGTAGTCCCACGACTTGGTCCGTCGCAGTTCCAACGGCTGTCCACCATCGGGGCGAATTTGACGTGCCAGCCGTCGTTTGGGTATCTCGGCGAGCACGCGCTTCGCGACATCCGTCCGGTTTGTCGCCATCAGAATTGTCACCAATTGGACGTCGAACCAGGTGCCATGATTGTTGACGGCCTGGGCCTCTTTGCGGCCCAGCTCGCTGGTTTGCAGCCAATCGCCGTAGGCGGTCAGCCACGTGCGCCATTCGGCCCGATCGCTGGCCGTCCAATGCTTTGACAATTCGAGCCAGCGCGTGATGTCGACCAGCTCGACGATCGTCATCCCCCGAATGATGCCGATCGGCTGGCCGCCCGAAATTCCCCGGATGTGCTGCGAATAGTTGAAGTTGGGCCGCATGCCGGACTGGGGATCGAGAAACCACGTTCGCACGACCCGCGCAGCACCCTCGGCGTACATTTCGTTCCCGGTCAAGCGATACGCCAGGCCGAGCGTGCGCGCGGCATCTCCCATTTCACCGTAGCTGATGCGGTTGAACTGCCTGCTTTCGACCTCGGGATTGACTCGTCCATCGCGAAAGACGTAAGGCAGTCCGTCAGGCGATTTTGGATTGGGCCAATAGTAGGGCGACAGGTCGTAGTAGTCGCGCTTGTCCCCGCTCGGCGGGACCGACGTCTTGTCCACGACGCGCAACGGCTCCTTCTGCAGAGCAGAGTCCGCTTCGTGCCGCAGCGCGGCAAGCGCGGGAGCGTGTGCCCGAGCGGCTTCCTTGCGCGACGACTCAAGTGCATCGTCGGCATCGGCACACGCAGTTGCCAAGAGCAGCAAGCAGGCGGCTAATTTCTCGGTCATCCAACATGTTTCCTGTGCGATCGTTAAAGACATCGCGAATGTAACTGCCGATGTCCGATTGGACTATCACCAGGCGTTCACGCAAGTCTGCATGATGAATCAGGCGGGAGCCGCAATAGGGAAAGACTGTCCGTCGTCGGCGAAGAGGCACCGATCGTGAAGTCCCGATTTGTAGGCTCCGAAACTACCGTCCATGCCGAACTGGCGTCCCGACCGCAGCATTCAAATTGAGACAACGCTGGGTCAACTCGCGATCGAACTGCCACTCGTGCTTGTCTCGAAAGGCTCAGTTGGGTGTGCTCCCGCTGTCGGGCGCTCGGGAGTCTTGAATGGCAAGTCAAGACGGAAAGTGGCCCCCCACCCGGCGCCTGCGCTCTCGACGGTCAGGGAGCCGCCGAGTTCCCTGGCGAGATTCGCTGCGCTGTGCAGCCCGAACCCGTGGCCGTCTTTGCGGGTCGTGAATCCGTGCGAGAAAATGCTGGTCAAGTTCTCCCGAGGAATGCCGACGCCGTTGTCGATGACCTCGATGCGGACTCGGTCGGTCTCGATTCGTTTCAAACTCACCGTGATGTGTCCCGCCGCTCGGTCTGCGGCAATCACGGCGTACTTCGCGTTGCTCAACAGGTTGACAAGGATCTGCAGCACCTTTTGTTTTTCGGTCATCACGGGGGGAAGGACCTCGTAATGCCGGATCACGTCGATGTTGTGGCGCGTCACCGACTGCGAATTGATGCGGATCGCGTCGTCCACAAGATCCGCGAGCGAGAGCCTGTCGCTGATTCCGGAGACGCCCGTGTAGGACTGCTGCAGGGCGACGATTCCCTTGATGTGATCGATGTCTCGCGAAAGGGATTGGACTTCGTCCAGGATCAGCTGCTCGTCGCTCGACATCTTCTGGCTCAATTGACTCAAGAACTGCGGAAGATGTTTCCCCCGCGGGTCGCTGGAAACGAACGCTCCGGGGTCATCCAAATGCCGGTTCAAGAGTTCGGTTGCGCTTCTCAGGTCGGCGACGCCGGATTTCCTGATCTTCTCGCCGATGATCGAGGCCGAAACGTTGACGCTGTTGAGCACGTTGCCGACGTTGTGCAACACGCTGGTGGCGATCTCCGCCATTCCGGCCCTGCGCGCGGCGTCGATGTGCTGCGACTGCAGCGCGTGCAGCTCCTCTTCGGCGCGCTTGCGCTCGACGATCTCGCGGCTGAGAATGGCGTTGGCCTC
>CAYWOV010000734.1:0-2887 GCA_964459965.1 uncultured Planctomycetaceae bacterium
TTTGCCGCCGAGCCTTCGATCCCGGTTGGCTGGACACCGGATGGCCGACTGCTTTACAGGACTCAACATTATTCGACATTGCCCGACTCGCAGTTAGTCGCCATCGATCTTGCCAATGGCCGGCATTCGCGAATCCCGCTCAGCCAGTCGGGTGAGGCTGCGATGGGTCCCGATGGAACGATCTATTTCGTCCGTCCCCCCTTTCATGGCCAGGCTGTCAAACGCTACCACGGCGGAACGGCGCGCAAGATTTGGCGATTTTCGCCCAAAGATGCCGAAGCCACGAACCTGACAGCCGATTACATCGGAGAGAGTTTCGCACCGATGTGGGAGCACGGCCGTATCTATTTCGTCACCGACCGCGACGGCACGCTGAATATCTGGTCGATGAAGGACTCGGGCGGCGATCTCAAGCAGCATACGCGGCACAGCGGTTGGGACGTGCAGTCGCCCGGTTTGCACGAAGGGCGGATCGTTTACCAATTGGGCGCCGATCTCTGGCTGTTGGACATCGCCACGGGCGTCGACCGCGTCGTGCCGATTGCGCTCGCGTCGGATTTCGACCAGCTCCGCGAAAAATGGGTCGAGCGGCCGATCGAGCATTTGTCTGCGGCCCATTTGCATCCAACGGGCCAAAGCGTGGTGCTCACGGCTCGCGGCAGCGTGTTCGTCGCGCCGGCCAAGCGGGGCCGTTTCGTAAAAGTGTCCAACAAGCCGGGCGTTCGCTACCGGGATGCTTGTTTCATGCCGGACGGCAAACAACTCCTGGCTCTCTCTGACGAAACGGGCGAACTCGAATTCCATCTGCTTCCGTCGCGAGGAGTCGGAAAAGGCAAGATCCTCACGCACGACGGCAAGATTCTCAAATGGCGCGGCTATCCGTCCCCGAACGGCAAGCACTTTGCGTTCTCCGACAAGAATAACGACCTGTGGGTCACGGAGGTCGCCACCGGCGAATCCAAAAAGATCTCGCAGAATCGCGAGGGGATTTCTGATGTGGACTGGTCGCCCGACAGCCGCTTTCTTGTGTACTGCGAAACGGCCCTGAACACGTTTGAGCAGTTGCAGCTTTATGAATTGGAGAGCGGCGCTACGACGGCGCTGACCAGCGATCGGTTCAACAGCTCTAGCTCCGCCTTCAGCCCGGACGGCCAGTGGCTGTATTTTCTTTCCGATCGCGCATTGCATTCGCTGGTCCCGGGACCGTGGGGAACACGCCAGCCCGAGCCGTACTTCGACAAATCGACTCAGATCTTTCGGCTCGCGCTCCGCAAAGGGATTCGATCGCCGTTTCAGCCGGCGGACGAACTGCACCCCGCTCGACCCGCCGCCAGGCGAACGCATGCTGAGGAGACCGCCGAGCCAAACACGGAAGAAACGGCCAAACCGGCCGACCCCGCTCAGAAGGACAACCACGCCGCAGCCAAGCCGGGCGAGAAACGCGCCCCAATCCCTCGACAGGTCCATATCGACCGCGAGGAGATCGAGCAGCGAATCAAACTCGTCCCCGTTCCCCGCGGCAACATCTCGGGCCTCTGCGTCAATGGGAAGGCCCTGTTTTGGCTCGAGCACGAATCAGGCAGCGGCGGCAAGACGCACCTGATGGCACTCGAGATCGGCAACGAAGGCAAAAAGCCCGAGCGGATTTTGGAGGATGTGCGCTCGTTCGAGCTTTCCGCCAACGGGATGAAAATTCTTGCCCGCAAAGAAAGCGACTTCTTCGTCATCGACGCCGCAGCCGCTCTACCGGCCAAGTTGCCTGAGAGTCGCGTCGATCTGAGCGATTGGCACTATTCGATCGACCCGCGCGAGGACTTTCGGCAGATGTTTGTCGACGCCTGGCGGCTGCATCGCGATTACTTTTACGACCGCCAGATGCACGGCGTGAACTGGGTCGCCATCCGCGAAAAGTACGAGCCGCTCGTCAAGCGGCTCACCACGCGCGGCGAGTTGAACAATTTGCTGGAACAGATGGTGGGAGAGCTCTCGGTCTTGCATTCGGCCGTTCGCTTCGGCGATTTGCGAAAAGGCCTCGACCAGGTGACTGTCGCGAGCCTCGGCGCACGTCTCGACCGCGACGAGAACAAGGGCGGCTACCGCATCGACTACATCTATCAATCCGATCCCGATCTGCCCGGCGACTTGTCGCCGCTGGCCGATCCGGACCTTAACATCCACGCGGGCGATATCATCGAGTCGATCAACGGCGAGTCGGTTTTGTCGCAGCCCGATCCGCAATTGATGCTGCGGCAGCAGCAAGGTAAACAAGTTCTGCTACACATTCATTCGAAGGCGGCCGCTTCGTCCCGCGACGTCATTGTGACGCCCATCGCCAACGAAGCCGACCTTCGCTACCGCGACTGGACGTTCTCCCGACGGCAGCGCGTTGAGAAGCAAGGGGACGGCAAGATCGGTTACGTCCACCTCCGCGCGATGACCGCCGAGGATCTGTCGGATTGGTATCGCAGCTATTACCCGGTGTTCAATCGGCAGGCCCTGATCATCGACGTCCGTCACAACCGGGGCGGCAATATCGACAGCATCATTCTGGAAAAACTGATGCGCAAGGCCTGGTTCTATTGGCAGGCCCGGGTCGGCGTACCGACGTGGAACATGCAGTATGCGTTTCGCGGGCACCTCGCTGTTTTGTGCGATGAAGACACAGCCTCCGACGGCGAAGCTTTCACGGAAGGATTCCGGAGACTGGGCTTGGGCAAGGTCTTTGGCACGCGGACCTGGGGCGGCGAGATTTGGCTCAGCGCAGGAAACAGGCTGTCCGACGGCGGCGTGGCAACCGCCGCCGAAGAGGGCGTCTACGGTCCCGAACGAAAGTGGCTGATCGAAGGACACGGCGTCGACCCGGACGTCGTCGTCGACAACCTGCCTC
>CAYWOV010000735.1:0-2884 GCA_964459965.1 uncultured Planctomycetaceae bacterium
GTGAGGTCCTTGAGCAAGCTCACATCGGATTGGAGGATCGCATCCGCCAATGACCGTTTCTGCCCCTGCAGCTCGGCGATTTTTTCTTCGACCGAGTTGCGACAGATGAGGCGGTAGGCGAAGACGTTGCGGGTTTGGCCCACGCGGTGGGCGCGGTCGATGGCTTGAGCTTCGACGGCCGGGTTCCACCAGGGGTCGAGCAGAAAGACGTAGTCGGCCGCCGTCAGGTTGAGGCCCAAGCCGCCCGCTTTGAGGCTGATCAGGAAGGCGCCGCAATGCGGGTCGGTCTGGAAGCGGTTGACGCGTTCCTTGCGGTCGCGCGTTTGGCCGTCGAGGTATTCGTAGACCACGCCGCGTTTGTCGAGGTGTTTTTTCACGATGGCCAGCATGCTGGTGAATTGTGAGAAAACGAGCGCCTTGTGCCCCTCGGAGATCAACTCGTCGAGGTGCGGCAGCAGGACGTCGAGCTTGGCGGATGAATCTTCGTCCGTGCCTTGCCCGACGAGGGCCGGATGACAGGCGGCCTGGCGGAGTCGTAAGAGGGCCTCCAACACGTGCATTTTGCTCTTGGCCAGCCCTTGCTGATCGATCTCGCCCAAGAGGGAGGCGCGGTAGGAGTCGCGCAGGTCCACGTAAATGCGGCGCTGTTCCTTTCGCATGTCGCAGTGGATCGTTTGCTCGAGCTTATCGGGAAGCTCGGCGGCGACTTCTTTTTTCGTGCGGCGGAGGATGAAGGGACGCAGGCCATGCGAGAGGATGTGGCGAGCCCGGTCGTCCTGAGCCTCGGAGACGAAGTGTTTGAAAATCGAGCTGCGGCCCAGCATGCCCGGGTTGAGGAATTCAAAAATCGACCAGAGGTCGCCCAGGTTGTTCTCGATCGGCGTGCCGCTCAAGGCGAGGCGGTGCCGAGCCGAGAGCAGCCGGCTGGCCTTGGCGATCTGCGACCCGGCGTTTTTGATCGTTTGGGCTTCGTCCAGCACGACGTAATCGAACTGGATGTCCTTGAGGATCGTGATATCGCGGCGGAGTGTGCCGTATGTCGTGAGCACGATGTCATGCTTGGGGAGCGACGGCCGCAGCGAGGCGCGGTCGAGGCCGCTGTATTCGATGGTTTTGAGGCTCGGCGTGAAGCGGCTGCATTCGCTATGCCAGTTGAACAACAGCGATTTGGGCACGACGACCAGCGAGGGGCTAGTTCCTTTTTGCTTCCCTTTACGGTCGAGCAGGATTGCCAAAAGCTGGATCGTTTTCCCCAATCCCATGTCGTCGGCGAGGCAGCCGCCGAAGTTCAGATCCTGCAGAAATTTCAGCCAGCCGAGACCCTCCTTTTGGTACCCGCGGAGTTCGCCGCTGAAGCCGGCCGGTTCTTCGATCGCCTCGACGCCGAGGCGGCCTTCGAGCCGATCGCGGATCTCGAGGAATTTCGCGTCGTAGTCGGTCTCGGGCTGGGCCGCCAAGAGGGCGTCGAGCAGGGTGACTGCGTTGGGAGCGAAGCGGACGTGGTCTTCTGACGGTGTGGCGAGGCTCGCCAGGAGCGAAAGCCGCTCGACCCATTGTTCGGGGAGGATGCCCAGCGAACCGTCGTCGAGGCGGACGGTTGTGTCGCCGCGGGCCATGGCGGCCAACAGATCGGGCAAGCGGATCGTGCGGCCGTCGAAATCGATGTCGGCGTGCAGCTCGAACCAGTCGATGTTGGATTTCACGCGGAAGCGCAGGTCGGTGGGCTGCCGGACTTTCTTGCCGTCGGCGTGCACCTGCCAGCCGGCGGCGACCAAAGAGCGGACGGCCGGGCCGAGAGAGCGGGCCGAAATTTCGACATCGCGCCCCGTGCGACGGGGATCGAGCAACCGGCGGAAACCCTGCTCGACGAGCTGCAGCCAGCACTGTTCCTCGCGTTCCTTGTTACGGAGGATGCAGCGGCCCAGCGAGCGTTGGGCGATGGCCCATTGGGCGCTCGAGGCGCGGACCATCGTGCCCATGTATTCGAAGAGCAGGTCCCCCTGCAGGCGGTCGCCGTGCAAGAGGGCCCCGCGCGGGGCGCGGAGCATGAGATGCGGGACCGGGTCGCAGGCGACTTCCTCGAGCCGCAGCTCGTCCGGCAAATCGAGCCGGGGCAAGGCGGGCATGTCGAGCAGCCGATCGATGAAATCATGTTCGCTGCCCGCCGGCACGTGCAATTCGTCCCCCGATCGCAAGAGGGTGACCCAGGCGAAGGCGCCGAAGTCGCGGAGGCGGGCGATATGCTTGTGCGTCAGCACGAGGCCGCCGGGCACCATGAGCAGCGCGCGGGCCAGCGGCAGAATTTCGTTTTCGCGGCAGAGCTGGCCCTCGACGCGCCAGTCGGATTTCGCTTCGTCAGCAACGACGCGGAGCGAAAGTTCCCACGGCGGCCCGTCGTCCCATTCGAGGGCGACGGACGCTTTTTCGCCCGAGTTCAAGAACCGCACGCGGCTCGTCGCGCACATCAGCGGCATGATCAGTTCGCACAATTCGTGCGGGATACGAAAGCGGTGCACCGAGGATTGAATTTCGGCCTGCTGCTGGTGCCAATTCGTCCGCTCGGGCGTGCCACCGGAGAGGTAGGCGAGGATGCGGGCGTCGTCGGCCCCGATCAGCTCGTCCACGCGGCCGGTCCGCAGACGCAGCGGTTTCAGCTTGCCCCACTGGCCGTTGCCGCGACGCTGGCGATGCGACGTTTGAACCACGATCTGGCCGACGGTGCGGCTCTGATCGATGTCGATCTCGTAAAAGATCTCCTGCTCGCGGGGCGAGGTGGCGCCGCTGGCCGGCTCTTGGGAAAGCGTTTGCCGCACCTGGCTGAGTCGCGTTTCCCAATCCGCGGCGGGCGCTGCGACGGGCGTAGTCGCCGCCACCGTGTTGCGCG
>CAYWOV010000736.1:0-2882 GCA_964459965.1 uncultured Planctomycetaceae bacterium
TCGGTTGCCCGATCCGGGGGCTGGTGGCAAGGGTAATTGCGGCAAGCCGGCCGCGTGCGCGACGACGGCCAGCACGATCGTTGCCGGCTTGGCCCGCTGAATCACGTAGGCCCGCTCGAACCCAGGCAGGCTCGCCAGGGCGAGGTCGGCGTCGACTCCCGTCTTAGCCATCGAGAACCACTGGCTGTTGCGGCCCGTCGGTGTGAGCGTCAGTTGCAGATTTTCCAGACGACCCGTCCCCCAAACGACGGGCTCGAGCTTCGCCATTTGCTGGCCCAGCGATCGTCCGGCCGGCGTTGCGCGGTCGTAAGCCAGTCCGCGGGCAAAGATCACGTGGCCGCCGTGGTTGGAGACGAAATCGTCCAAGAGGGCGGCCGACTCGGCAGGCAGCACGTTCTCGATCGAGTGGCCGAGGACCACGACATCGTAGCGGTCCCACTCTTCGGCCGTCCGCGGGATTTGCGGGCTTCCCTCGTCGGTCCGCGTGACGATCGTTTCGCGTTTTTCGCTCGACAGTTGGGAGATCTGCGTCACGTCGATGTGCTCGTCCTTCCGCAACGACTGCGCGAGGAACTTGCTGTCCCAGAACGGCTGCCCCTCGAGGAGCAGGAGCCGAATTCGTTTTTTCTGCACATCGCAAAACACGGTTTGGTGATTGTTGTCGGTCTCGGCCTCGCCGCGGACCGGTTCGGCCGACACCTGGTATTCGTATTGGCCGGGTTCCTTCTGCTTGATGGGGACTTGCACCTCGACCACCTGGCGATGGTTGAACGACACCGGGATCTTTTGCCGTTCGTCGCCGTGGGTGATCGTCAGCGTGGTGGTCGCCTCGTCCAGGCCCGATTGGAACAGCTTGACCAGGATCGCCCCGGGTTCGCCCGGCATCAGGTAGTCCTGCATGGGAACGGCCATCACGGCCACGTCCGCTCGCACGCTTTGCCCTCCCAGGGCGATCGTGTGCACGGGCACGTTGCGAGCGCGGGCCGCGGCGGCCGCGCTCGAGATGGGATCGGACTGCGTGTCGCGCCCGTCGCTGATCACGATCAGCGAGGCGCCTTCTTCGTTCGCGGGGATTTCGCTCACGAACGAAGCGACGCATTCCGACAGATGCGTTGCCGGGCCGGTCGCAATCTGGTTGGGATCACCATAGAGGCTCGACGTTGATATGGGATGCACGGCCTCGTCGAAGCCGTACATTTCGACCTGGAATTCCTTCGACAGCGTTCGCAGCCGGCTCTCGTTGAGGATGCGTTCTTGCACCATCTGGAACCGCGAGAGGCCGCCGCAATCTTTTGTGAGCATCGACTCCGAAGTATCAATGAGAATCCGCAGCTTCGGGCGGATTTGTTGCTCCTTCTCGGCCGGCACCGAGCTGGGACCCATCAAGAGGACGCCGATCGCCGCGACAAGCGCCAACCGCATCGCCAGCAACACGCTCGTCCGACCGAGATGGCCGCGAAACGTCCGCATGTAGGCAAACACGGCCAGCCCACCCAACACGGCCACCCCCGCCCAGATCTGCAGCGGCGGAGCAATCGGCTGCCAGAGCCAGGCGAGAAGCATCATCTCTTCCAATATCCCAACAAGAACAGTTCGATTCCAAAGGCGCACATCGTTGTCGCCAGGCACCAGCCCCAAAGCGGGCGGCCGCGGAGGTTGGCGAGCGGCTCCCAACTGGCGGCGCTTTCGAGTGTCATTCTGGTGCCGTTCGTGTTGAAAGAGCGAAGCAGCGATTCGCGGTCGATGCGTTCCAAGTTGCTTTCCCGCGGGTCGAGATTGAGAGCCGCCCGCGCGACGGTTCGATCGCCGACCTTAAAGCGATAGAAACCCGGCAGCGTGGTCTGCTGCACGTCGACGGCAACGTGATCGGGATCGCCCGTGGTGACGAAGGCCACCGGCTCGTTTTGGGGGCCGAGCACCGTGAGCCGGCCGGCCGCGGGATCGATCGCAAAGGTCTGCGGCAAGCGATACGGCTCGCCCACGACGGCGGATGGTTCCTTCGCTGAAGCGCCCGGCCCAAGTTGCTGCGCGAGAGTTTGTACGAGTGCCACGAACGAGCCGTACTTGCCCAAGTCGCTGGCTTCGATCGCCGGACTGAAATTGGCAAGCAGGAACTCGCCCATGCCGACAAGCCGCAGACCGAGGGCAGGCGTGCCGTCAGAAAAGCTCAACAGGATGGTCGCGTCCGCGGCCACGGGGCCGGCCGACCAGACGCGATCGAAGCGAATTTCCCCGATCGCAACCTGGCTTTGCTCGTCGAACTCCCGCAAGAGCCGCGTGCGCCACTTGCCGCCGGTGATCGTCAATGCGTGATCGGGGGCTGCCTTGATCCGCGTCGGCACCGGCTCCCAGGGGAGCACGCCTTCTTTGCCGGCCGTTTGTTCGAGCAGCTTGAGATTTCGCGGGACGGCTCCTTCGCCGCAGAAGAAGACCATTCCGCCACCCGTCTGCAAGAACCGCAACAGCGTGCCGGCTGCCTGCGGGCTCAACTCGCCCAAATAGCCGACGAAGACGGCGGCCCCCTTCAGGTTCGCGTCGGTCATCTGGGCGCTGGAAACGTGCCGCACGTCGAAGCGATCGATCTTGGCGTCACCGTGAGGGGCCAGGGCGCGCGTCAAAAAATACGAGGCAGTGCCCGGCTCGTTCGGATCATCGTCGCTGACGACAACTACGGGCAGCCGTCGGCCTGCTTGGATGACGAGGAAGGCCCGGTTATCTGCGGCCAGGCCGTCGGCCGGAATCTCGAACGTCGCCTCGTGATCGCCGGCGGTCTTCAACACGGCTTCGACGCTCACGTCGCGCTGCTCGCCGGAGGCCAGCGTCACCGTTTGGGCGGGAAGCGGCTGGCCGTCGAGCGTCACGCCGACACGGACCTCTTTTTT
>CAYWOV010000737.1:0-2878 GCA_964459965.1 uncultured Planctomycetaceae bacterium
GATGCATTCCTGCGGCGTGCATCGTTCGGGCCACCTCGGCGATGCCGGCGACGATCTCACGCAGCGTTCGAAGTTGGCCATTCCGCAGCGAGTCGGCGTGATTTGTCATCCACTCGGTGACTTTGCAGCAGCCCTCAATCGCCGCCGTCAGCAAAAACGAGCGGTCGTTTTCTTCGCCGAGGGCGACCGGGATCATGGTGGGGATGCCGGTTTGGTGAAACCGCAGAATGGCCTCCCACTCGTTCCGCGCGCCGTGGATGGGCCGCTGGAGACGGAGCCACGGTTTGACGAGTTCGACGAGCGGCGGCCGGCGGTGCCGTTTGAGAAAAAAAACTCGATTGACGCCGTCTTCATCTGCCAAAACGACCCGCGTTGTCGTCCTTTCGCGGAGCACGTTTTTGGCGACCTGGCCGCCGGAAAAATCCATGAGCGAGTCGAAGGTCGTCAGGCCGTTCAACAAGAGAATTGGCGAAAGATCGCGATTGACGGTGAGACGGCCGCCGTCCCAGACGTCAAACGCGAAATTTTTCACGCAGCACCTCTTCGAACAACTCGACCGTCTTTTGGGCGTTTCGCTCAACGGTCATTTGACTTGCCTTGTTCCAGCAAGCGTCGGAAATCCGGTTGCGCTCCGCGGACGACAGCGAAAAATGTGCGTCGAGCCGCTCGGCGATTTCACCGATCGCATGCACATTCGAGACAAGGTACCCCGTTTTGCCGTCTTCGATCAGGTCGGCCCCACCGGCGGTCGCCGTGGTCAGGGCCGGGGTGCCGCAGGCCAGGGATTCCAGGTTGACGTTTGGGAACGGTTCATACGTTGTGGGCATGAGGGACATGTCGGCCGCCCCGTAAAAGCGGTGAATATCGGTCCGATGGCCGACGAACAGGATCGATTTTCCCACTCCCAGCGACTCGGCCATGCGTCGGAAACGATTGATCGAGCCCTTCCCCACGACGGCCAGCCGGGCGACCCGCGCGATGCGGCTGATTTGAAAGGCCCGCAGAATCGAACGCAGTCCCTTGCCGTGAAAATCCATCGACGCGAACACGAGAAAGGGGCGGTTGGGCTCGATGCCCAGCTCTTCGCGGACGCGCAGCCTTTCGGCCCGCACGCCTGGATGAAAGACCGACGTGTCGACGCCGTTAAAAATCGTGCGGATCTTCTCGTCCGGAATGTTGTAGTAATCGCGGACGAGCTGCCGATCGAGCCGCGACTGGGTCACAATTCGCCGCACGTTCGATGAGTGCAAAATGGTCCGCTCCAGGTCGATCATTGTGCGGTGACGCGGATTAAAACGCTGCAGCGTGCGATACGCCGGATTGCGGTAATACACGTTGAGCCAATGTGATTGCAGCCGGTCGGTGATCCGCACGGCGTCGAGGCCGAATGCCCGGCCGAGGCCGTAAACCACGTCGAACTTACCGTCGCGTGCGGCCCGACCCGTGTTTTCCGCGAACGATCGGTTCTTGGTCCAGGAGGTCAGCCGGTTCACTTTCACCGGCACGAAACCGACCTCGTGGGAGAGTTCAGGATCGATCGATTCGCCGATAAAGGTCACTTCATGCCCAAAGGCCGTCAAACGTCGGGCCAGGTTGACGCAATACCGCTCGGCCCCGCCGACTTTCAGCGAGTAACGCCGTTTCACCAAAGCGATCCGCATTTCAATCCTCTTCTGTTGTCAGTCACGAACCTCTAGGCGACCAACCGTCTTCGGTGGCGCAAGAGCTGCAAGATCACGGCATCGAAGGCCCAGTCGATCGATAATTCCCGCATACAACGGTGATGTTTCAAGGGGCACTTACGGAGTTGGCACGGGCCGCAATCGACTTTGATCTGCAAATGGACGGCGTGCGCGTCGTCCGTATCGCTCCAGGCCTGGTGCGTAGGGCCGAACAGGGCCACCGCCGGAACGCCGAACGGCTGGGCAAAGTGCCGGGGACCCGAATCGGTCGTCACGAGCATTTCCGACGCCCGAATGGCGGCTTTGGTCAGCCCGATGCTTGTTGGGAAGTCGGCAAAGCTGATGACACGCTGCCGCGCGGCTTGATGAACGATCTGCCGCGCCTCGTCCCGTTCCGCCGGTCCACAAAGGACGAGGACCGTGCGGCCCAAGTGGTCGACAATCCTGCGGGCCAGGTCGGCAAAATTCTCGGTGGGCCAGTGCTTGGAAGAACCGAAGGCCCCTCCCGGATTGAGACAGATCACGCCGTCGGCCGTAAAGCGCGGATCGTATTGTTTCCAAAAGCGGGCCAGCTCTCGTTCATCGTGCGGCAGGACGGCCGATTCTGTCCGCGGGCCGGAAATATCGCAGCCCAAATGCTCGGCCAGCCGCAAATATTCATCGAGGACCGGATTCGGCACCGACCGGGACTGGGGCACAAGGGCGTCGGTCAGCAAAAAATTTCGGCCGTCGCGGGCAAAGCCGACGCGTCGTTTGGCACCCGAGCGCCAAGCAATCCAGGCGGTTCGCAGCGAGTTCGGAAACAGGACCGCCAAATCGAACCGCTCTTGTTGCAGTTTGCGCGTGAACCGCCAGCCTCGCTCCTCGCGAGATCGGCCTCTCGGGTTATGCACGATCGTTCGATCGATGAGATCCAGACCGGCAATCACATCACCCACATAAGGTCGCAGGACGGCCACCATTTCGGCTTGGGAGAACCTCTTTCTTAGTGCCCTCAAGGCGGGCGTCGCCATCACGGCGTCGCCAATCCAATTCGGGAGAAAGAGGGCGATTCTCATCCCGCCTTCCGATCAGGCTGCTTTCGTTCCTCGAACCTGTTTCAGCACCAGAGTCGTCGAAATGCCAGGAACCTCGCCCAGCGCTTTGGCTTGTCCGCCATAGGCTTCGACAAGTTCGCGTCCGACGATTTCGTGAGG
>CAYWOV010000738.1:0-2875 GCA_964459965.1 uncultured Planctomycetaceae bacterium
GCCTGTTGGTCAACGGCGAGCCGCTCGACGGACTCAATCGCCAGGCGCGGATGATGTTTCAGGACGCGAGATTGTTGCCGTGGAGGCGGGTCGGCGAGAATGTGGCCGTGGGGCAGGGAGGTCGTGTCGACGAGGCCGTTCGCGTAGCGCTCGAGCGGGTGAACCTCGGCACTCGCGCGCACGACTGGCCGGCTGTTCTTTCGGGTGGCCAGCGTCAGCGTGTGGCGCTCGCACGGGCTTTGGTCGGCAATCCGCCGCTGCTCTTGTTGGATGAACCGTTGGGCGCGCTCGACGCCCTTACGCGGATGGAAATGCAGACGCTGATTCACGACCTGTGGTGGGGCACGGCACGCACCGCAATTCTCGTCACCCACGACATCGAGGAAGCCGTCTTGCTCGCCGACCGCGTCTTATTCATCGACGCCGGGCGGATTCAGGCCGAGTTCGCGATCGACTTGCCCCGGCCGCGCGATCGCACTACGGCCGATTTTCAGGCTCTCTCGCGTCGCGTTCTGCACCGAGTTTTGCTGCGGGATTGACCAATTCTTAACAGGATCTCTCTAGTGGGCCGGTGTCGAGCAAGATAAATTGTTTTCGATCGCCGGCAGTCTGGTGTCCTATAACTTCCGAAGTTTGCCTGCTGGATTTTGCAAGTGCCCGGCACGTGCGAGTAACTCCGATGTTCTCTGCCGCAACTCAGGCCGTGTCCAATCGGTTCGTCGCTGAAATGCGACGCTTGCAGCAGATCGGAGCCGAGTTTCACGCTCGGGGTTGGTCGTTAGGGACCAGCAGCAATTACAGTGTCGTCGTCAATCGAGAACCGCTCCAGATCTTGCTAACCGCGAGCGGCAAGGACAAGAGCCGGCTGGCCGACGACGACTTTGTGCTGGTCGACGAGTGCGGGCAGTGTGTCGAACCAGGCGCGCCGCGGCCGTCCGCCGGGGCGATTCTTCACTGCGTGCTGGCGCGGCAGCCCGGTGTCGGTGCCGTCTTGCACACGCATTCGGTCTGGGGGACCGTACTTTCGGATGTCTTCTATCGCCAGGGACTCTTGCCGATCGACGGCTACGAAATGCTCAAGGGCCTCGCGGGGGTTGCCACGCACGAGCATCGGGCCGAAATCGAGATTTTTGAAAACACGCAGGATATCGCCGGGCTGGCGTCGGAGGTCGAGCGACGCTTGGACGACGCGGAGCGGCCGCTGCGGCACGCCTTCCTGATCCGCCGCCACGGGCTCTACACCTGGGGACGCGACTTGGAAGAGGCGCGGCGTCATATCGAGGTGCTCGAGTTCTTGTTCGAGGTTGTGGGTCGCACGCTGGGTGTGACGGGCCTGGGGTTGCACTTGGACTAGATTCCGATCGCGAAGGAAAGTCGACGATGGGCGTTGTGACCATTCCACGGGAAGATCGGCGAATCGAGTCGGCCGATGAGATCCGCAGGTTTCTCGCGGTCTATGGCATCTCGTACGAGCAGTGGGAATTGACTGCACGGGTCGACCCCGCCGCGTCGAGCGAGGAGATTCTGGCCGCTTATGCCCCGGAGATCGAGCGATTGAAGCGGGCCGGCGGCTATGTGACGGCCGACGTCATCGACGTGACGCCCGAAACGCCCGGGCTCGACGCCATGCTCGATCGGTTCAATAAAGAGCACCGGCACACCGAGGACGAAGTGCGATTCATCGTCAAGGGGCGCGGCATTTTTTATATCCGTGCCGACGATGAGCGGGTCTTTAGCATTCAACTCGACGCGGGCGACTGGATCAACGTGCCTCGCGGCACGCGCCACTGGTTTGATCTTTGCGAGGACCGCACGATCCGCGCGATCCGGCTGTTTCAGGATAAGGTCGGTTGGACGCCGCACTATGTCGAGGCCGGCGTGCATGGCGATTACATGCCCGTCTGCTGGGGCCCCGAGTATGCAGGCGCCGCGACTCCGCGCGTCAGGCCCGTTGCGCTGTGATGCCGGAGACGATTCGCGGCGTGCTTCTCGACGTCGAGGGAACGACCTCATCGGTCGCCTACGTTTACGAGGTCCTGTTCCCTTTCGCGCGCGAGAATCTGGATTCGTATCTGGACAGACATTGGGACGCGCCAGGCACTCTGCGGGCGCTGAACCAGTTCGCCCGCGACGCCGGTGCTCATTCGTTTGCGGATTGGACCAGCGACGACTCTTTGGCAGCCGCCCGCGAGCGTGTGCGGAGTGAAGTCCTGCGGCTCATGGAAGACGACGTCAAATCGACCGGGCTGAAGGAACTTCAAGGGATGATTTGGCAGGGCGGCTTCGAATCGGGCCAGCTGCGAGCACACGTCTTTCCGGACGTGCCGGCGGCGCTCGACGCCTGGTCAAAGCGCGGGCTCGACGTGCGGATTTATTCGTCGGGTAGCGTGGCCGCCCAACGGCTGTTTTTCGCCCATAGCGAACGAGGCGATCTTTCGCACCTCCTGCGGGGCCACTACGACACAACGACGGGGCCCAAGCGCGAAGCCTCGAGCTATCGCAGCATCGCCTACGATATGGGCCTGTCGCCCGTGGAAATCCTGTTCTTGAGCGATATCGTGGCGGAACTTGATGCCGCGAGCGAGGCCGGCCTGCAGACGCGTCTTGTCGTCCGTCCGGGCAATGCGCCGGCGCCAAACGGACACCGCCACTCCGTCGTCCGCAGTTTCGACGCTCTGGCGTAGACCGCTCGCATCAACGAAGCCGTCGGGCCGATCGTGCGGGTCGATCGCGACGTTGCGAGCGAGGGCTTGCAAAGAAACGGATCCATTGAGATAACTGACCACGTCAATCGAATAGCGGGACGTGGCGCAGACTGGCTAGCGCGCTTGCTTGGGGTGCAAGAGGTCGCAGGTTCAAATCCTGTCGTCCCGAC
>CAYWOV010000739.1:0-2875 GCA_964459965.1 uncultured Planctomycetaceae bacterium
CGAGGACGAAACGCCGGCCAAGCCGGCCGGCCGCCGGCGGATCATGATTCTCGGGGGCGGCCCCAACCGCATCGGACAGGGGATCGAGTTCGACTATTGCTGCTGCCACGCCTCGTTAGCCCTGCAAGAACTTGGGATCGAGAGCATTATGGTCAACTCGAACCCCGAGACAGTCTCCACCGATTACGACACGTCCGATTTCCTGTTCTTCGAGCCGCTGACGACCGAGGACGTGCTCAACATCTGCGATCGCATGCAGCCGGACGGCGTGATCGTGCAGTTCGGCGGGCAGACGCCCCTGAATCTGGCCCGCGGCCTCGAGGCGGCCGGAGTGAAGATCATCGGCACCAGCCCCGACATGATCGACGTGGCCGAAGATCGCGAGCGGTTTCAGGCCATGCTGCAGAAGGTTCGCCTGCGGCAGCCGCCCAACGGGACCGCGACCGACGTCGAGAGCGCCCGTAGCGTGGCCCAGCGCATTGGCTATCCGGTGCTGGTGCGTCCCAGCTACGTGCTGGGAGGACGCGCCATGGAAATCTGCGACGACGAGTCGTCGCTCGTGCGCTACATGGACGAGGCCGTCGACGCTTCGTCCGACCGCCCCGTGCTGATCGACAAGTTCCTCGAAGACGCCATCGAGGTGGACGTCGACGCGGTTGCCGACGGTCAGACGACGATCATCGGCGGCGTGATGGAGCACATCGAGGAGGCGGGCGTGCACTCGGGCGACTCAGCCTGCTCGCTGCCTCCGTATTCGCTTCCGGCAACGGTCATCGCCGAGATCAAAGAGGCCACCTACGCGCTGGCCCGCGAGCTGCAGGTCCGCGGCCTGATGAACATTCAATTCGCGGTCAAGACCGTCGACGGGCACCATACGGTCTATGTGCTCGAGGTGAATCCCCGCGCGAGCCGCACGTCCCCCTTCGTCTCCAAGGCGACAGGCCGGCCGCTGGCAAAAATCGCCGCCAAGATCATGGCGGGCGTGTCGCTGGCGGAGCAGGGGGTCGTCGATGAAATCTGGCCGCGGCACACATCAGTGAAGGAGAGCGTCTTTCCCTTCTCGCGGTTTTCGGGGGTCGACATTATTCTCGGCCCCGAGATGCGCTCGACCGGCGAAGTCATGGGGATCGACGAGAAATTCGCGCGGGCTTTCGCCAAGAGCCAGATTGCCGCGGGCATTTCGCTGCCGACCGAGGGGACCGTCTTCATCAGCATGACTCGCGACCGTAAGCAGATGATGATCGAGCCGGCCCGCCGGCTGAAATCGCTCGGCTTCAAGCTGGTCTGCACGCAGGGGACGGCCCGAGTTCTCGCCGACGCGGGGATCGAGGTCGAGACCGTCCGCAAAGTGCAGGAAGGGCGGCCCAACCTGCTCGACAAGATGGCCAACGGCGAGATTCAGTTCATCTTCAATACGCCCAGCGGTAAGGGGGCCCGCACCGACGAGGGCCGCATTCGTTCGGCGGCCGTGGCTTACGGCGTGCCGTGCGTCACGACAATTCCGGGCTGCCTCGCGGTCGTCAAAGCCCTCGAGGCGCACGTCAAGGATCCGATTCCGCGGGTCCGGGCGCTGCAGGATTGGACGGCCTCCGAACGCGCCGTCGCGACGGCCGAAAAGTGAGCCGCCCCGACTGTCGCCTGGTGCTCGGCTCGCGCTCACCGCGCCGATTGGAGCTCTTGCGACAGATTTGGCCCGCTGACCTGATCGACGTCGTCCCGCCCAGCTCGACCGCTGAGGCTCACTTCGAGGACGTGCACGAATGGCCGTCGATCGAACGCCGGCTAGTCGAGATCGCTACCGCCAAGTGCAACGACGTAGCGCGCCATGCCACTCTTCCTCCCCTCGCCCCTTGCGGGAGACGGGTCGGGGGTGAGGGGCTGCACCAAGATTCAACGGCGCCGGTCGTCGTTGCCGCCGACACCGAGGTGATTGTCGAGCGCGCGGGCGGATGGCTTCACGTGCTGGGCCAGCCGCCGGCCGACGATTCGTGGCCCGAAACCGTCCGACGCTGGTTTCGCGAAGACTACGCCGGCAAAACGCACCTCGCGGCGACGGCCCTATGCGTCGAGCGGCTCGGGACGCAGGAAGACGCGCGACCCAATCGCATTTCGCGCGTCGTCACCTCGCGAGTTACATTTGTGGACGATGTCGACCGGTGGCTCGACTGGTACCTGGCCACGGGCGAACCGCGCGGCAAGGCCGGCGGCTACGCATTGCAGGGAGCAGGCAGCATCTTCATCGCGAAGGTCGAAGGCAGCCTCAGCAACGTTGTCGGCCTGCCGCTCGCCGTGTTGCTCGAAATGCTGCGAGCGATCCGGTGAGCGAGCATCGGCCCGCCAAAAGCCACGGCTGAGCCCGGAAAAGAAGCCGCTTATTGCTTCGCGACCGGAGCGTCGATAGGTTAGGTTGAAGGGAACATTCCCGCCCGAACTCTGCAGGTTTTCGCCCGCTATTCCGCTTTCGCCTCGTCATGCCGCGTTCTTGCGCGGCCCGAAGGAATCCCGCCATGTCTTTCCGCTCCGCCCTTCCGAGGCCCCGCACGTCCCGCGAGATTCACCGTCCGTTGTCTTGCTGCGTTGCGTTGGCTTTGACGTTTATGACGGGCGGTGCGGCGCGAGTCGTTGCGGGCAGCTCGACGGAGACTGCCGGGCCGAGCACTACAGTCTCGATCAACACGCCGATGGCTCCGCCGGCTTGGGCCGTGCTGGAGCGGGAACTGTTGCGGGCCAACTCGATCGCTTGCCGCGAGTTCTTCCAGAAATACTTTGACGATCGCGGCTACCTGAAATGCGTCGAGCGCTGGGGCGGCGACGACGGTCCCGACGACGCCATCGAGAACCTGAGCGATTGGCCCATCCTGCACGCACTCGGCGC
>CAYWOV010000740.1:0-2871 GCA_964459965.1 uncultured Planctomycetaceae bacterium
GAAAAAGGTGTGGGAGATGTTGCTGGCGAAAGTCGGCGCTTGCGGGGCGACATACTTGCTGCGTTCGTGCATGGTGACATTGACCGTGGCCAGGGCCGTCTGGTTCTCCCACAGCTTCAGCGTTCCCTTGAGTTCCTCGAGTTCGGTCGTCACTCGGCTCAGTTCGCGCTCGGCTTCGAGCACGTCGCTGATCTTGCCGGTTCGTTCCTGGATGATTTTCTGCAGGCGATCGACTTCGATCTTTTTGTTGTCGATCCGCACCTGGATATCAAAGTATTTATCGGTGATATCCTGCGATTCGAGTTTGTTCTTGATCGCTTCTCCGAGTTTTGTGAGCTGTTTCACGAACGGCGAGAAGCGATCGACGGGAATCCGCAAGCGCCAGCTCGCCGACCGGGGCGCACCGGGATCGCTTTTCAGGTCCGACTCGGCAACCATCCCGTCGAAACGTTTCACCAAATCATCGAGCGCCGATTCGGCCTCGGACAGGTCGCCGACAATCAGATCGATGCCGGCGGTGTAGATGATCTTTCGCGGAACCGCCTCGGCGTGCGTTCGGCCTGGCGCGGCCGGCGCCGCCATCTCCGCCTCCCCCTTCGCCTGCTGCCTCTCCGTGGGTTTGGCCTGCATTGGCCCTTCCGTGGTTTCCCACCTCACCTTTGGAGCATTGGCGAACGTCGTCTCGCTCGCCCGCTTTGAGGCGGACTCCGTCTCCAAGGCCTGCCCGCCTTCACTACAACCCAGAAGCAACAAGGGCACAACGATGACTGCGACAAGTCTTCTCATGGGATCTCCGCCGTTCCAAGCCGATCGGCCTCCGCCGGAAAAATACGGACCCGAACTCGTGACGCCCTCTCTCTTAGACGCCAAAAGTCAGCGTTCCGTTTAACAAGAGTCCGAAAATGACGGCTTTATTCCCAAAAAATCCTGCGGGCAAGCGAAGGAGGCTGCCGAGTTATGCCCGGACTCGCTCGCGCAGATCGTCGACCGCGGCGTGCCACTCGCTTGGGTCGTCCTCCTCCCAAAGCTCGAGCAATTCGGACTGCGGTGCACAAATGCGGTCGATGGCTGCGAGTGCTGTTTGGATGAGCTTCTCAGGCGGCACGATCTTGTGCGACTCGACCCATTTATCCACCGTCTCAGTATACGGGTCGCGAACGCCCCAATTGCCTTTCAACCGTGCGATGACTTCACAGGCAGCGAGTCCTTCACACGCGGTATCCGCGTCGAGGTAGTCCTCGTCCACGTTGAGCACGGCTTCAATTGCTTGCTTAACGAGACTGAGATCACCGACTTTCTCTAAGCCAGGCGACCAGTCGCAGGCCGTGTCATTGCCAAAGGAATCCGCGCTCCAGGCTCCCATCACCCAACCCTTCTGCAAAAGCCAAGAGACAGAAATCGGCAAGAATCCGCAGGCACAGCCTGCCCTACGGGACTAGATTCAAATCGGATTTGGCGCAGTACTCGACGAGGGAGATGCCTCGATCGAATTTCGCGAGCCGTTCCGCCGGCGCGCCAAGAAGGCCAAGACGCCGGCAAACAGCAGCGCACCGTACGTCGCCCCCTCGCGGAGTGGATCGTACAGGTACTCGTCATGCGTCCTCCAACGGGAGATCGCTCGCTGGGCATCCATGAGGTGCGACGAGCCGCAGTAGGTGACGAAGGCGCTGGCGACCCAGGGCATCGACCAAAGCCAGGCAAACCAGAGCGCATTGCGGCTCCCTTTCGGGAAGCGCTTCCAGGTCAGTGCGACAACAACGAGCGACAGGAGCATCCCCGTCGCGGCACAGAGGCCCCGAACGACGTCTTGCAGCATGAAATAGAACGGCGCATCGTTTCCGCCGGGTGCATCGCCGCGGGGCACATTGAGCAGCTGGTTTAGATACTCATGATACGTCCAGCTGAAGCCGGGTATCAGAGTGAACAGGCAAAGAAAAGGGATCCATTCGTCCTTGTTGTTGCAAATTCGGAACTTCCACATTCGATGTCCCCATCAGCAGCATGCAGTGGAGGCTTGGGCCCCCGTCGATGCGAAGGTCGACTCGGCTCACCCGCGATTATACCTCAATCATGGCCGAACGCCGCACGGCGAGACGGTTGCCGCATGTCGGCTCTGAGGCCACGCGTCGCCGTTCGGAGGATCGCAACCCTTGGCCCCCGATCGCGGTTTGATGCGCGTCGCGAAGAAACACTGCTGACCGGAAGCCGGTCAGCAGTGGCACCGCCGAAAACGCGCGACGACTAGCGACGGCCGAATTGTCCACGGACGGTTTCGCATCGTCCGCCTCGCATTCGAAGGCCCTGAAGCTGATTCTAAAGCCCGTCAGTGTCACCTCTAATAAAGAAAAAAACACTGGCGGGCAAATTTGCCCGCCAGTGTTTTTTGAATGTCATGTTTGTCGCAGCCAGGCTGCGCACGGCGCTTGCGTCTTAGTTCGCCATCGCGAGGCGTTCTTCCTTCTCCGCTCGTCGTCGTGCAACGACCTCGTCCTGAAGGCTGCCCGGAACCTGCTTGTAGCGGGAGAACTCCATGCTGAAGGAGCCTTTGCCTTGCGTCATCGAACGCAGTTCGTTGGCGTAGTCGAACATCGTCGCCAGCGGGATCTCGCATTGGATCACGCTCGTGCCGCTGCGGACTTCCGTCTGCGTGATGATGCCTCGCTTGCTGGAGAGGTGGCCCGTGACGGGGCCTTGGTATTCTTCGGGGACTTCGACTTCGAGCTTCATGATGGGCTCTTGGAGAGCCATTTTGGCCTTTTTCAGAGTCTCACGCATGCAGTTGAAGCCGCAGATGTTGAAGGCCATTTCCGAACTGTCGACGTCGTGGTAGCTGCCGTCTTCGAGGAAGGCACGCACGCCGACGACCGGGCA
>CAYWOV010000741.1:0-2865 GCA_964459965.1 uncultured Planctomycetaceae bacterium
AACCCCAGTTGCGTTTCATCGCACTGACCGTCGCCATCGATTTCTCCTGTCTTGTGTTCGATTGAATCGTTCTGATTCGCGTGGCTCAACAATATTCCCATGCACCCCGATCGCCGGTCCGCAACCGGCGAGAACTAGAGCCCACCGCCCGTGCTCGCGTCCGGCGTGAGAACGCAGCGAAAGCCCATGTGCGACATTCCCGTATCGGGCGTGCAGCCGTGCCGCGCGCTGGGCCTGTAGCGGGTGCAATACGAGTCGTTGCACAGGAACGATCCTCCCTTTTGCACCCGCAACGGGCTGTAAGGCTGCCGCGGATCGAAACTTTTGTCCGGTCCCTTTGGATTGACAGTCACACCCCCAGCGGGCCGTTCGGCATAGAGATTGATCTGGTACCAGTCGCTGCACCACTGCCAGACATTGCCCGACATGTCGTACAGGCCGTAACCGTTCGGCGGAAAGGCTTTGACGGGACTCGTGCCAACGTAGCCGTCAGCCGCCGTGTTCTTGTAGGGAAATTCGCCCTGCCAGATATTCGCATGGATGTTCGTATCTGTGGGCGTTTCGTCGCCCCAGACATAAGGCTTGTTGTCGAGTCCGCCGCGGGCGGCAAATTCCCACTCGGCTTCCGTCGGCAGCCGCTTGCCGGCCCATTTCGCATAAGCAACAGCGTCATCCCAGGAAACTTGAACGACCGGATGATCATCCTTGCCGGCGATGTTGCTTTCCGGGCCTTCCGGGTGCCGCCAGTTAGCGCCCGGCGTCCACTTCCACCATTGGGAAAAATCCTTCAGCGAAACGGGCCCCTTCGTGGGAGTGAAGACCAACGAGCCGGCGACCAGGTTTGCCGCTGGCGGCCGAGGCGTGCCGGGCGGCAGCTGACGGAGTATTTCATCCGGATCGGGAGGTTTTTCGGCCGTTGTGACGTATCCCGTCTCATCGACAAAACGGCGGAACTGAGCATTCGTGACGTCGGTTTCGTCCATCCAAAAGCCGCCGACGCTCACGCGGTGCGCCGGCTTCTCGTCGGGCCAGCCCAGTTTGGAGTCGGTCCCCATTGTGAATTCGCCGCCGGGAAGCCACACCATCCCCGAATGCCCGGATTTCTTCATGATTCCGGGGACAAAGGCGAATACGAGGTACGAGACCGCAAACGCGGCGAGCGCCATCCCTGCCAATCGGAGCATTTGCGTTTTGCTCGTTTGGCGCGGCGCACGCATTTCGGTTGCGGCTTCCGGCCGCCGGGCTTTGCCGCTCATTTTCGGACGTCACTTTACTGGCGTGGGAGCGCTTTCCAACCATTTGCGGGCTTCGTCGATCTGCGCGATGTCGAAATAGCGGATCTTGGCCTTGGTGAATGGCTTGCAAAACTCAGCCATGCCCTTTTCCCATTTCTTGTCGCCGACAAGAGCCAAGCGTTCGATGTCTTTCCAATGCGAGAGGTCGAACTTGAGATCTTGCCACATCGCGCCGGCTGTCCAACCATGAAAATCCTCCATGACAAAGAGGATGCAGAGCTTGCCGTATTGCTTGATCTGCGCGTCGACCGCAGGCACGAATTTTTGGTACAGCTCCTTCGTCAATTTGCCTTTCGCACGAACCTCCAGGACGCGCCCTACCGAGACAGTCTCTAAGCTATCCATCGATCAGCTCCTTATTTACCAGTTTCAACAGCCGATGCGGTGTCCGAACCGTATCGATCACGAGCAAGTCCATACGCAGTCGAACGACCCAAATTTTCACTGCGAATGCGGTGATACCATCCGAGCGATTGCTTTATGCCGATCAGTTCTCAAACCGACTGGCAATGGCCTCGATGCCCAACGAACCGCGTCTCATTGCGCGGAAACGACGAAAATCGCATGTCGCATGCAGCGTAGTGACGAGCCGCATGAGAAGATCGAAACTGCGTCGCGCGGTCGCCGCTAAATTGATAGATCCACTCACGTCAAAAGCAACAGTGCGCCGGTACGCGCACTTTGCAGAGCCAGCGGTCGCCGGTTGGGGACCGCAGGTGCGGTGCTGTCGCCTGCTGTTAGCGCGACGTGACGACCGTCATCCACTCGTGAGATGACTTTTCGCAACGAAATGCAAGGGAATTCCATCCAAAAGTCTTCGTCCGGAAGTCATCTCCAGACGTGCCCGCACAATTCACGCAGCATGTGAAAATGAGAGGCCAACTGCGCGGCTCAGCATACCTGGGGTTGGAGGCTGAAGCAAGCTTTCGCGGAAAGGAACGGAACACTCGCGACGAGCGAACCCCTGAGTTCCTTCGTCGAATTGGACGCTTCATCAGATCCAGATGTCAGACGTGCAGTCGCCGCCCGGGAAGCGGATTTCGTGGGCACGGACGGCTCCGCTTGGTTCTTTGCCGAAATCGACGCAGAAACTCGGATTGATCGTCAGTCCGCCGTCGGCGGCACAATCGAGCTGCAATAAGGTCGAGCCGGCACGGGCGAGGTCGGGATAAAACTGGTTGTCCCACGTGCTGTAGAGGGAATTCGTGACGTAGAGCCGCTTGCCGTCCAGGCTGATTTGCAGCATTTGCGGGCCGCCGTTGAGCGGCCGGCCTTTCACAGTCGGCGTCTTCTTGCCGAGCACGCCGCCGCACCAGACCTGGGCCGCCAGCTTCGGATGAGCCGGGTCGCTGACGTCGTAGCGGCGAATGTCGCCGTGCAACCAATCGGAGAAGTACAGCCATTTGTCGTCGAGAGACAAAACGAGATCCGTGATCAAACCGGGAACGGGGAAGGGCCAGCCTTTCTGCTCGACCGGCGCGACCTGGATGACCTTGTCCGCTTTCCAAGTCTTGTCGGCACGGTACCAGTGCCAAATCGCGCTACTCAGCGCGGCACCGACGAATCCGTG
>CAYWOV010000742.1:0-2861 GCA_964459965.1 uncultured Planctomycetaceae bacterium
TTTCGCCATGAGGTGACGAATCTCGATTTTCCGGCGATCGCCAAGCGCGAGTACGGGATCGGCGCCTGCGAATACGTCAACCAGTTTTTCAAAGACAAGGCTCGGGACGAAAAGTATCTTGCCGAGTTGAATCGGCGGGCCGCCGGCGAAGGTGTGCAAAACATCCTCATCATGATTGACGATGAGGGCGCGTTGGGCGATCCCAATCCGGAGCGTCGCGCGGAAGCCGTCCATAATCATCACAAATGGGTCGACGCGGCCAAGACGCTTGGCTGCCATTCAGTCCGCGTCAACGCCCACAGCAAGGGCTCGTATGACGAACAGATGAAGCTCGTCGCCGACGGGCTTCGCCGTCTCGTCGAATATGGAGCCCAGCACCAGCTCAACGTGATTGTGGAAAACCACGGAGGCCTTTCCTCCAACGGTGCCTGGCTCACTGGCGTGATGCGGCTCGTCGATCATCCGCGCTGCGGAACGCTGCCCGATTTCGGTAACTTCAAGGACTACGACCGCTACAAGGCCGTCGCGGAAATGATGCCCTACGCGAAAGGGGTGAGCGCCAAGACCCACGATTTCGACCAGAGGGGCAACTGCGTTGAAACGGATTACCTACGGATGATGAAGATCGTCGTCGACGCCGGCTACCATGGCCGCGTAGGCATCGAATATGAAGGCACGCATTTGAGCGAGCCCGACGGGATTCGAGCGACGAAGCGGCTGTTGGAGCGCGTCGCGTCTGAATTGGGAGGGGCCACGTGAGGGAGTGGCGAGATCGGACGGCGGCTCGCTTCGTGTGCCATCGTTGTTCCACACTACTCGCCACTCGACTCTCTTCGCCCCATGACTGTGTCCACGGCCTACGATCCGGCGTCGGAATATCAACGTCGGCTCGCCGAGCGACTTGCCGCTCTTAGCAGGCTTCAGCGTCTCGATGATCGATTGTCAGCTGCCCGCGGGCTGACGTTCCTCGCTGCTTTGGCGGTCGCCATCTATTGGTTTTTCGACCGGACGATTCCTCTCTGGCCGATCACCCTTCCCTTGGCGGCATTTGTCGGAATGATCGCGCTGCACGGGACGGTTTCCGACCGTCTCGACCTCGCGCGCACCGCCGTCGAATATTATAAGCGCGCGCTCGACCGCCTGGCCGATCGCTGGACTGGACGTGGGGCGACCGGTGAGCGATACGCGAACGAAGCCCATCTCTATGCCGGCGATCTTGATCTCTTCGGTCCGGGCTCGCTCTTCGACCTGCTCTGCCAGGCGCGCACGCGTCTCGGGGAGGACGCTCTTGCCGAGTGGCTCTGCGCGCCGGCCGATCTGCCGACGATCCAGAGGCGCCAGCAAGCAATCGAGGAATTGCGCCGAAACGTTGACCTCCGCGAGCGGATCGCCCTGCTCCATGCCGAAGTTCACGAGGATTTGGACCAGAATCGTCTCATCGCCTGGTCAAAGGAGCCACCCCGTCCCGTTCGACCGCTGATTCGGGTCGGGGCGGTCATCTTGGCCTTGCTATCGCTCACTGCGCTCGCGGCGACGATGTTGCCAAATGTCGGTATTTCGCCGTTCTTGTTGACGTTGCTCATTGATGGCGTCGTCACATTATCCTACGGGCGCAAGATCCGCGGTCTTGCTCGCACGGCGGATCAGGCCGCATCGGGATTGGTCATCCTTTCTCAAGTTCTGGCGATCGTCGAGCGAGAGAACTTTAGCTCCGCCATGCTCGTGGAGATTCGTCAGCGGCTGCAAACTCACGGCTCGCCCCCGTCGCATCAGATCGCCCGGCTACAACGACTCATCGAATATCTCAACAACAGCTTGCGGAATCAGTTTTTCGTTCCAATTGCCTTCGTGCTTCGGCTCCCGGTCCATCTGATCCATGCCATCGAATCGTGGCGCGCCGAAATCGGTCCGCACATTCCCGATTGGCTTCGCGCCGTCGGCGAATTCGAGGCGCTGGCCTGCCTTTCGGCCTTCGCGTTCGAACATCCCGATTATCCGTTTCCACGGATTGTTGAGTCGGGAATTTGTTTCGACGCCCGCCAAATCGGACATCCGCTCATTCCAACCGCTCAATGCATCCGCAATGATTTGCGTCTCGACGAGCACACCCGGCTGGTCCTGGTCAGCGGATCAAACATGTCCGGCAAAAGCACGATGCTGCGGACTGTGGGAACGAACCTTGTCTTGGCCCAGGCCGGTGCCCCGGTACGGGCTGAGGCGTTGACACTATCGGTCCTCCAAGTTGGCACGGCGATGCGTATCCGGGATTCGCTCCAGAGCGGAGAATCCCTGTTCTACGCCGCGGTCAGCCGATTGAAGGCGGTCGTCGACTGTGCTCGCGACGGGAAGCCGCTGCTGTTCCTCTTCGACGAGATTCTACAGGGCACGAATTCGCATGACCGGCTCGTCGGTTCGGAGGGGGTCCTACGTGCATTGGTCGACGGCGGGGCAATCGGTCTGACAACGACCCACGATCTGGCGCTGACCCAGATTGTCGAACGCCTCGGTTCGCGCGGAGTCAACGTCCATTTCGAAGACGTACTTGTGAATGGAAAAATGACGTTTGACTACCGAATCAGGCCCGGAGTCGTGAAGAGGAGCAATGCCCTCGAATTGATGCGATTGATGGGGTTGAACGTTTGATTTGACAGTGAGCAGGTGCAAATGCCCACTCGCGATGGCCTATCCTGCCACCCGCGCCGGCGGTTCAGCCGGCGAGTCGCCTGGTCTGGAGTTCACTAAAGGCAACGTCGACTTGCCACCCGCTTCCGCATTCGGCGGTGCGATTTCGATCCCATGTGCAGTTAACTCGCGGTTGATCACCGTGTGCAATTCATGAATCACACGGGTGCGCTCAGTCA
>CAYWOV010000743.1:0-1209 GCA_964459965.1 uncultured Planctomycetaceae bacterium
GTCTCTTCGGCGGCAGCCTGTTGTTGCTGCAGTTCCTCGTGCTTGTCCGTCGTTTTTTCGTCGCCCCAAATCCGTATTTCGACCTCTTCTTGGTTGTGGCTTTTATCGGCGGCCTGACCGAACGCGTCCCTTTTGCGCCCATTCCCGATTCATTCACTGTGCTGTGGATGCTGGCGCTGTTTTCGCCGGCACGTAAGCGCTGGACGTCACCGCGAGACCGGACCAGTGCTGAGGAGTTTTCATGACTGCCCAAATAACACCTGACCTTAAAACTCGCGACGCCCGTGTAGACAAACCATCACAATCCCATGTCGTCATCTTGATGAACTTTGTTCCGCCACATCAGCTCCCGGTTCTGAACGAATTGGCGAAGCGGGTTGGCAAATTGACCGTGCTAATCTCGACACCGATGGAACCGAATCGCACTTGGGACGTCGAATGGGGCGATCTCGATGTGCAGGTGCAAAAGTCGCTGACACTGCGACGCCTGTGGCGGCATCCGTCGGGCTTCGCGGAGGATAACTACGTTCACGTGCCGTGGGATACGATCGCCAGGCTCCGGGCACTCTCGCCCGACGTGATCCTCTCTGGCGAACTGGGCATGCGGTCGGTTTTTTCCGCTTTCTACTCGCTGTTTTCAAAGAAGACGCGGCTCGTTCTGATGGCTTCCATGTCGGAACACACGGAGCGGGGCAGGGGCAGGGGCCGGATCCTGCTGCGGAAGCTGCTCTTGCGTCGGTGTCGCTGTCTCGTCGTCAACGGCAATAGCGGCGCGCGTTACGTGCAGACTTTGGGAATGGATCCGTCGCGAACAATTCGCTGCTCCTATGCCGCCAAGCCGCACTGCTATGAGCAGGGTTCGCCGTTCCGTCCCGCCGAGATCGCGCATCGCCTGCTCTACGTGGGCCAATTCGTTAAGCGCAAAGGCGTGATTCCCTTTCTCACGGTCTTGCGCGGTTGGGCTGAAGATCACCGAGACCGCACTGTCGAGTTCGACTTACTGGGCAAAGGGCCCCTGCAGCAAGAAATTGAACAATTCGCCTTGCCGAATAATGTTCGCCTCAAAGTTCATCCACCGATTCCCTATGACGAGTTACCCAACGCCTATCGCAACGCGGGCATTCTGGTTTTCCCGACGCTTGCGGACGAATGGGGTATGGTTGTGAATGAGGCTTTGGCTGCGGGCGTCCCGATTTTGGGTAGCCGCTA